>NZ_SPHM01000009.1:0-104304 GCF_005844125.1 Pseudoflavonifractor sp. BSD2780061688st1 E11 | reverse complement strand
GAGATTGTATAATAGGCGTACCCATCCGCGTAAAAATTGGACGGCTCGCCGTTGGGTTCCAAGGACAGGGATACCGCACCCGGCATAGCCACCGGCGTCCCAAAGGTCACCTCCCCGTCATCATCTACTGTAATCAACGCGTAATGCACGTTGCAGATATTAAATTTTACCTTATTCTTCTTCGCAGACATTTCCTGCTCCCTCCATTTCCTTATCCGTCCTGCCCTGCGCTTTCCCCGCCTGCCGGCATCTCAAACATATACAGGACTTCATACAGCTTTTCGCTGTCGATCCAGGTCTCCGATTTCTCATAAAAAATACCGCAGGCATCCAAAGCATCTTCCAGCTTTCTCTCCGCGGCTAAGTCCTTCTGGTCCGTATATAATTCCACCCGCACCTCGCTGATCCGGTAATAAACCTTTCCATCCGCGGAAAAGTTATCGCTCCCCGGCAGCAGGTAACAGAGGAACGGCGGATCCGGCGCCTCCCCTTCCGCGAAATGGTCATAAGCATAGGGGAAGCCGGTGCTTTTCAAAATATCCAGAAGTTTATCCATGTCTCAGGCTCCTTTCGATCTCTTCTTCCAGCTGCCGGATTCCCTTCTCCTCCGCCGGGGCGATATGGGCTTTGCCCTCCACCCGTCCGCCGTCCCGTTTTGCATGGCCATACTCCAGCAGATGGGCCAGCTGATAGCGGTTTTTGGAATGGACAGTCAATGTCAGGCTGTTGGATGTCTCTTTTGTCTTTTTCACCGCCCAGCTTTTGGCGTAATCCCCGGTATCCTTCGGGGCGTTGGCACGGATCTCCTTCCTTACCGTCTCCCCGGCATCCCTGACCGCCTGCTTCACATCCTCGGCAGCCAGATCCGCGTATTCCTCCAAAGTCTCCATAACAGTGTCCGCCAATTCCCCGATCTGTACCGTCTGTCCCATGGTCACCGCCTCGCTTTCTCACACCGGAACTTCAGCGCTTTCTTCTTATAGTTCATGTGGTCCACAGCCGCGATGTTGTAGATTTCCCCTTGAAACAGGATACGGAAACCGTCCGCTGTCACCTCCGCCGCCCGTTTGCAGAAACGGATAGTAAAAGCAATGTCAGAATCTACGACCGTCAATCCGGCGGCAGCCTTTTCCCGCCCGCCTTCCCCGCTGACCGTGGCATGACAGGTATAATAATCCTCCCAGACATTTCTTCGGTTTCCGATATCGTCCGCAACGACGGAGTTTTTCTGGAAGGTCACTTTTACATTCAGAAGAGCGATCTCCATCAGAACGCCTCCTTCCGGCTGCCGAAGAGCAGAGAGCGCAGCGTCAGGACCAGGGCATGGTGGTCAGCTTCCTCCCGGTGTTCATACAGATAGGCCACGGTATACATCACCGCCGCTTTTCCGTTTTCTGCCTCCTGCAGGCCGCTTTCCTCGTCCGTCCGCAGGATATCCATGCACATCCGCTCCGCTGACGCCAAAAGCGTGGTGATCAGCCCATCGTCTTCATCGTCATCCACCCGGAGATAATTTTTCATTTCTTCCAGCGTCACCATCATCCCATTGCCCTCCTTCCTTACCAGCGGCGCCCCTACATAAAAAGACGCCGCCCGCTTTTTCCCATCAGAACTATCAAGCGCTGGCCTTCTGCGCCAGTACCTTCACCGCTTCAGACAGCACCAGCTTCCCATCCACCCTCTGGGATCCAAGGAAGCCCACCTGGCCGTTGGCGGCATACAGTTCATTCAGCCGCTTAAAGGAACGTCCCTGCCGGTCCGCGATCCAGTAATAGCTGAAATCGCCGAAGGCAATGGTCTTTGCCCCCGCCGCGATCACCGGCATATAGGCGGAGGTCTTCACCGGCCTGCCAAGGATCGTGTCCGGCGTACCGGCCGCAAGGGAAGGCTGCCACAGGTACTGCCCCGTGGAATCCTTCAGTTTCCGCACCGCCTTGATGGTGGAATCGTTCAGCACCCATACCGCCTTCTTCCGGTACGGGGATTTCAGGGAATAGAACAGGTCCATCAGCTCATCTGCTGTTACCGCCGTAGAAGACGCAGCTGTCACCCCGGTCTGGGCGCCGCCGGTGGCCGCAAGGATGCCCAAAGGCTTCCCGGAACCGTCCCCGCTAAAGAACGCCTCTTCCTCCTTCGCCCCGATCCGGCGGGCAAATTCCTTCGCGATATAGGATTCCAGGTCAAAGACGCTGTCGTTTAAAAGTTCCTCGGACACCTTGATCATGGTACCCACTTTGTATGCTCCGATAGATACCTGGCCAAAGGAATCATCACTCTCCGTATAGGCCCCTTCCTCATCAATCCAAGAGGCCGTCCCTTTCGTTGCCACCACCGGGATCTTCCGGTCGCCGCTGGAAGTGCGGATCACGTTTGCCAGCTGGCGGAACACGTTTTCCTCTTCCAGGGCTTCCACCAGAGTGCGCTCATACTCATCCGGCACCAGGTACCCGCCCTCGGAATCCGTTCCTTCCTCCAAAGCATTGACCACACTGGGAAGCGGCACCTTGGAGCGCATGGCGTTCCAGAAGTTGGCCTTGTATTCCTCCGAAGCCCTCCCTGTCTTTTCCTTTCCCGCGCCGCCGGATGCCGGACGCCCGGTCAGGGGCGTATTCACCGGCTGGGACAGTTCCCTCTCAAAGGCTTCCTGCCGCTCCATCCGGGCAATCTCTTTTCCCAGATCCGTGATTTCCTGCTCCATGCGGGTATAGGCGGCGTCATCCTCCGCAGACAGCACACCTTTTTCATTCCTGTGGGAATCCAGAAAGGCTTTCGCCGCCTCCCACGCCTTCGCCCTCTTTTCTCTCAGTTCTAAAATCGTCATCGTCATGTCCTCCTCTAATTCTTCAATAAATTAAGCCGCTCGTAGAGACTGTCTACGCTGCGGCCTGTCGGTTCGGTTTTCTGTTTTGTCCTGCACTTTGCCGCGATCTTATCCATTAAGGAATTGACCGCGGCGGCTTCGGAATAGAGCATGGATACCGCGGGCGGCTCCATGTCATCCGGAACTTCAGAACGTTTCAGGATCCCGTCGGCAAATCCCAGTTCTACTGCTTTTCCGGCATCCATCCAGGTTTCCGCGTCCATCATGTGGGACAGCTTTGTCCGGGATAGGCCGGTCTTGATCTCATAGGCGTTGATGATGGAATCCTTCACGCTTTCCAGCATCTCAATGGCCTTCTGCATTTCTCCGGAATCTCCCCAGGCGATCGTTGCCGGATTATGGATCATCAGCATCCCCACCGGCGAGATCAATACCTTTGTTCCTGCCATGGCGATCACGCTTGCGGCAGACGCCGCGATCCCATCAATCTTTACCGTGACATTTCCTTTATAATCCATCAGCATGTTGTAGATCTGCGCCGCGGCCACACAGTCCCCGCCGGGGCTGTTGATCCAAACCGTGATATCGCCGCTTCCCGCCATCAGCTCTTCCTTAAAAAGAACCGGCGTGACTTCATCGTCATACCAGCTCTCCTCCGCAATCGTCCCATTCAGGAACAGCACTCTCTCAACGTTCTCTTCGCCGGAATCCTGATCCCGGATCTTCCTGCTTTTCCAGTTCCAAAACTTCTTCATCGGATTTCTTCCTCCTCTTTATTTCCTGCTGCGAACAATCCGGCATCCGCAAGCTTCGTCATGTTCCCGTTGATCAGGTACAGATCCCCGCCCTGCTCCGCCGGGATCCGGTCCAGGTTTTCCAGTTCCCGGATATCATTGGCGCTCATCCAGCCGTTCTGCCTTGCCGTGGCGTAGCCGTTCATCCGGCTTTGGTAGTCCCCGCGAAGCAGGCCGTCCACGTTGAACTTAATGAAATACTGCTTTTTCTCTTCCCTGGACAGTAAAGAACGCACCATGGACTGCTCCCACCGGGACACCCAGGGATCCAAAGTATACTTCACGAATTCCAGGGACTGCTGCTCGATATTGTTGAAAGACGACTTTTCCAGATCCCCGATCATATGGGGCGGAACCCGGAAGATCCGGGCGATCTCATCCAACTGGAACTTCCTTGTTTCCAGGAACTGTGCCTGCTCCGGCGAGATGGAGATGGGCGTATACTTCATCCCTTCTTCCAGCACCGCCACCTTGTTGGCGTTCCCGGATCCGCCAAATGTCCTCTGCCAGCTTTCCCGCACCCGGCTGGGATCCTTGATGGTCCCCGGATGTTCCAGCACCCCGGAAGGCGCCGCGCCGTTGGCGAAAAACTTCGCCCCGTATTCCTCGCAGGCCATGGCCATGCCGATGGCGTTCTTCGCCATGGCGATGGGCGAATAGCCCACCAGCCCGTCAAAGCCCAGCCCTGGGATATGCAGCACCTCATAAGGGGAGAGCCGCACCACAGATCCCTTCATGGTCGGGGCGTCATCGGAACACAGCGTATATTCATAGTACAGCTGCCCTTTCTCATCTCTATCCACATACATCCGGTCCGCCATCAGGGGATATAAGGCCACCACCTCGCCCCTTCCATTCCGGATAATCTGGGCGTAGGCATTGCCCCACAGAAGCAGGTGCGTCATCAGCGTCTCCCGGAACACGAAGGACGTCATCTCCGGGTTCGGCTCGTCATGGAGCAAAAAATAAAGCGGATGTTCCACCGCTTTTTCTTTCCCGCCATCATCGGTATATCTATAGAATTGTAATGGCAGGCTGGCCACCGCCTCCGACAAAATCCTCACGCAGGAGTACACCGCCGTCATCTGCATGGCCGTCCGTTCATTCACCCGCTTCCCGGATGTGCTCCCTCCCATAAAGAAGGCATAGCCGCTGCCAGACGTCCGGTTCTCCGGCTTATCTCTGCTCCTTCCAAATCCAAACAAACTTAAAATTCCCATGAAAACCTCCTGATCCTGTCAAAACACCAGCAGTCCTCTGGTATCGTAAACAGATTCCCTGGTATCATTCCCGCACCGGATCGCCCGGTCCAGCCCCATGATCGCCGCAATCGCTCCATCGATCTTCTCCGTGGACTTTTCCTTATCCGCCTTGATGTTCCCCGCCGGATCCGTACGGATAAAAATGTTGTCCATCATCCACCGCAGTACCGGATGCCCGCCGTGGGCAATCCTTTGCTCCAATGTCAGCTTCATCAGTTCCTTGGTGGGCGGCGACATATCCTTAAATCCCTGGCCGAAGGGAACCACCGTGAATCCCATGCCTTCCAGGTTCTGGACCATCTGTACGGCACCCCACCGGTCAAAAGCGATCTCCCGGATATTGAACCGTTCCCCCAGGCGCTCAATGAATTTCTCAATATAGCCATAATGCACCACATTCCCCTCTGTGGTCTGCAGGAACCCCTGCCGCTCCCACACATCATAGGGGACATGATCCCTGCGCACCCGCAGATCCAGCGTCTCTTCCGGGATCCAGAAATACGGGAGCAGCTGGAATTTATCTTCCTCATCCAGGGGCGGGAATACCAGGACAAACGCCGTAATGTCCGTAGTGGAGGAAAGATCCAGACCGCCGTAGCAGACCCGCCCTTCCAGTTCCTCTTCATTGACCGCGAAAGCGCATTGATCCCATTTCTCCATAGGCATCCAGCGCACCGCCTGCTTCACCCACTGGTTCAGCCGCAGCTGCCGGAAGGAGTTTTCCTCTCCTGGATTCTGCTTTGCTGACTCGCAGGCTGCCCTCACCTTGTCCATCCCCACCGTGATGTCCAGAGACGGGTTGGCCTTCTTCCAGACCTTCGGATCAGTCCAGTCGTCACCCTCATCCGCCCCATAGATCACCGGGTAAAAAGTCGGGTCGATCTTCCGGCCTTCCAGGATATCCTTTGCCTTCTGGTGCGTCTCATAGCAGATGGAGTTGGTATCCGTCCCCGCTGTAGTGATATAAAAGAACAGGGGCTGCATCCTTGCGTCACCGCTGCCTTTTGTCATGACATCAAACAGTCTCCTGTCCGGAGCTGCGTGCAGTTCATCATAGACCACCCCATGGATGTTGAATCCATGCTTGGAATAGGCTTCCGAACTGAGTACCTGGTAAAAGGAATTGGTCGGCAGGTAGATGATCCGCTTCTGGGATGCCAGGATCTTTACCCGCTTGGAAAGCGCCGGACACATCCGCACCATATCCGCCGCGACATCAAACACAATCGTCGCCTGCTGCCGATCCGAAGCGCAGCCATATACTTCCGCACGCTCTTCCCCATCCCCGCAGGTCAGCAGCAGGGCCACTGCCGCTGCCAGTTCGGATTTCCCCTGCTTCTTAGGGATCTCAATGTATGCCTGATTGAACTGTCGGTACCCATTCTCTTTGATCGTCCCAAACAGGTCCCGGACAATCTGCTCCTGCCAGTCAATCAGTTCAAACTTCTTTCCTGCCCATTTCCCTTTCGTATGGCACAGGCTCTCAATAAACGCCACCGCGTAGTCCGCAGCCTCTTTGTCATAATGGGAACCCTTCGCCATGAACCTGGTCTGCTTATACTTCTTCAGTTTTCTCACGGCTGTACCATCCCCCCTTACACGTATTTCAGCCACTGCCTGTACACCTCATTGGCAATGTTCGCCATCATCACCGGCGGCACGCTCATCCCGCAGACATAATTGACTTCCTGATCCATGAAATCATAATCTTCCGGAAACGTCTGTGTCGCCACATAATCATGGACGGAATATTTTTCCCCGTCACAGAACCTGGTTACAATCGCGCAGGCGGTATTGGTCGGCGCCACCCGGCAGTCTTCCACAATGGCATTGTTGAACATGGACAGTTTTCCGCGTTCCCTAATGGAGATATCTGCGAAACAGGTATCCCCCTTCTTCCTTTTCGCCACCAGCTCCGTCATTAGCGCTTTCTGGTAGGGAATCCCATGCTCGCTCCGCACTTCTCCGAAGCGGATCGACTTCTCATGGAAATCCAGCTTCAGCTTCGGCAGGTCCAGGTCATTGCGATGGGCAATAAAAAAGACACGTCTCCTCCTCTGCGGAACCCCCATGGTATGGGCGTCCAGCAGGAAGATCTGTGTCGCATAGCCCGCCGCTTTAAAGGCTTTCAGCAGTTCATTCACATAGCCCCTGGCGTTGCCTTTCAGCAGGCCGGAAACATTTTCCGCGATCACTGCCTTAGGCTTTAAAATCTCTGCTGTCCGGATGAAATGCAGGAACAGATCATCCAGCCGCTGTTTCTTCTGTCCTTCCCGGAATGCCTTTTCCTTTCCCCATGCCTTCTCCCGGTCCCCGGCAGTGGAGAATACGGAGCAGGGCGGCGACCCGTCCAGGATATCCAGATGCCTCAATTCCTCCGGGTAGACCTGCAGCTGATTGAATTCCCGGATATCCATCAGATACGGATATTTCGGATGATGGTTCCGCCTGTACAGCTTCATCATCTCCGGGTCAATCTCACAGTTCCCCAGCACCGTATACCCGGCAAGCTTATATCCCATGGAAGAGCCTCCGCCGCAGGAGAAACAGCTGAATACTGTTTTTCCGTTCTTTGGAACGTCCTTCAAATCATCCATCCGCCATTTCCATGGGAACCTGTGGTCAGTTGAATTTAAAGCCGCATCTTGGGCATTCGTGCGCGAATTCCTCATCTCCAAACTCCCCCTCGTCATACTCCTTATTGCTTCCCGTATCGTCCGGGTCCTCACGTACCGCAAACAAGTCTGTCACCTCGTCCTCACGGAAACCGGTCAGGGATACGTCAAACTCCTCTCCCTGCAGGCTTTCAATCTCGATCCTCAGAAGTTCCTCGTCCCATCCGGCGTCCATAGCCATACGGTTGTCCGCCAAGATATACGCTTTCTTCTGGGCTTCGCTCAGATGGTCCGCCAGCACACAGGGAACTTTTTCCATCCCTTCCTCCTGCGCCGCCAGCACACGCCCATGCCCTGCGATAATCCCGCAGTCCCCATCAATGATTACCGGATTAAGGAACCCGAATTCCCGGATGGATGCCCGCAGCTTCGCGATCTGCGCCGGGGAATGGGTTCTTGCGTTGTTGATATACGGTACCAGCTTCGCGGTCTCCACCATCCGCATTTTATTTTCTGTCTTCACGTCAATTCCTCACTTTCAATTAATCCACTTAATCACCGGATCTCCGGAAAATCCTTTTTCCCATACAAACCATGCATAAGCGACAGCACTTGAGGATATTTTCCCAAACTCCCCGTTTATCGCGCATACCAGCCTGGACGCGCTTACATATACCGTCCTCGGCGGGTTGTCCAGAAAAAACTGTTTGCGGGTTTTCCCTTCCAGGAACTGCAGCTTCAGAAACATCGCCACCTTTCTTCCCGGTTTGACACTGTCCAGTGCCTTCCTGACAAAATCCAGCGCATATTTATACGGCGGGTTTGTAATGATATCCCCGTCAAATAGTTGATTCGTCTGCAAAAAATCAACAGGTTCCGGGAAACCGAATCCTCTGTAAACCAAATCTGTGCTGACTACATGGTATCCGTGCTTTTCCAATACCTTCGCCAAATGCCCTTCTCCGCAGGCGCATTCCCAAACAGAAGGGGCAAATCTTTCTTCATGGAGCAGAAGCTCCATGGCCTTTGGCTCCGTGGCATAGTAGTCATCCTTCTGCCTGACACCTGGACTGTGATTCGATGCTCCCAGAATGGTATAAATGCTTTTGCAGTTTCCAATCCAGTCTTTGTCTGCTTTTCCTCCTTTGCATTCTGCCTGCGTTCTGGCTCCCATCACAATCCACCCCTTGCCCGGAGCAGCCGCTCCATCACATCATCCTGGGGCGTAGACCCCTGCCACTCCACCGAGCAGTTCTCCTTCACCACCTGGTAGATCTGATACCAAATCTGGTTGACCTGCTTCATATACTGCTGGGACATGGAAACATACGGGGAAGCGATGGCGTTCCCGGTTGTTGGATGTTTTGCAAGGAAGCCATACTCTGAAATACATTCCTCGCACTGGATCCACCGGGATACGGACACCGCGTACTGCTCCACCAGCTGGATATTGACCAGCCTGTCACATCCCCGCTCCCTCAGCCATTTCCATGTCTCTTCATACATCTCTGCCGCGCAGAAGCTTTTTCCGCTTTTCTGCTTCGCTTTCAGGTAATCCTTCACCGGCGGCATTTCTTCCCCGGACATTTCCGAAGGCTCCGGCAGATCCAGGACCATTGCCGTGCCGCCGTCATTGATCCGGTCTGTCAGCGCTTTCTTTTTCCTTCCGGCGCCGACCCTTGCGCCGCCCCGGCCTGTCCCATCTCTGGCCATGGCCTTCACCTCTTTCCTTT
Source organism: Pseudoflavonifractor sp. BSD2780061688st1 E11 (assembly GCF_005844125.1). Lineage (NCBI taxonomy): Bacteria > Bacillati > Bacillota > Clostridia > Eubacteriales > Oscillospiraceae > Pseudoflavonifractor > Pseudoflavonifractor sp. BSD2780061688st1 E11. The sequence continues at coordinate 95,079 of NZ_SPHM01000009.1, read as the reverse complement.
CCGGGGGCAATACCCCCTTTGATTTCCATTTTTTGTACACGACACCCCCGCACCGTTCCCCAAGAGAAAGGCTGCGGAGATTTTGACCGCCCCTCCCCGGCTGAACTTTCACCGGTTATGCCAGCGGTCTCCATTCTCCGCGTGGATCTTCGCGTGGCAGGACCGGCACAGGGCGATCAGGTTGCTCCGCTCATGGGTGCCGCCTTGAGACAGCGGCAGCTTATGGTGGATCTCCTCGGTCTTCACATACCGCCCTTCCTTCAGGCACTGCTCGCACAGCGGATGCTCCGATGCGTATTTATCACGGATCCGTTTCCATGCCCGTCCGTATCTGCGGCGTACAGCAGGATCCCTGCCGTACTTCTCGTAGCGGCGGTTCTCTTCTTTCTGGTGTTCCTCACAAAACCTTCCCTCCGTCAGGTTCGGACATCCCGGCCAGGAACATGGCCGTTTCGGTTTTCTCGGCAATACTCCCACCTCCTTCGGGCATAAAGAAAGCCCTGGGGAATCGCTTCCTCAAGGCTCTCTCTTTTTATTTTCCGCATCTTAACAATATCACAAAGGCATACTGTAATGTACTTGATTTTACTGTATTGTTTCAGGAGTTTTGATTTCCGCAAGGGCTTTCCTGTGAAGCCGGAATACATTATCAATGCCATAGCCAAGCTCAATCGCGATTTCTTCCCATCTCATATAGGACAGGTACCGCAGTTCCAATACTACCTGAAGTTCCGCATTCTCCACAGCTTTTATTCTGCGGACAATTCCCTTCTTCAATTCCACCAGCTGAAGCATATCCTGGTTGATTTCTGATTCCAGGTCTATGATCCTGCAGACAGTATCTTCCATTCTGGAACCATCCCTGTTCGGACTCTTCGGCATATCTGAATAAGCCGCTGTGACCTTGGCCGCCAGATTATGAAGTTCCTCAATCTGATTCAGCTTGCTCTCAATCCGCTGGTTCAGCCCGAATGCCTGGGATAAATACTTCTTTGCTTCCTGCTGCTTTCTGTTCATAAGCCACCTCCGATTGAAATCTGTAAATAGTTCCCCTCGGATTGCCTCCCTTGATTGACTATGATGATCTTATCTCTGCCTGAAGTTTGCGGATCAAACACTCTCCATCCACAGAAGTTAGTGTCTGATACCAGCCGGAACGGAAAAAGCGCTCAATCCGCAAAGCTTCATTTACGGCATCCTTGTTTTTAGGGTGCGCTTTTATTTTCTTCAGCGCTGCTCTGTAATCCTCTGCCGCCTGCACAATGATCGCGTTCGCAAGATTCTCATAAGCATTCCCTGTCTGTTTGTTGACTGCTGCCACCTGCCATCACCTCCGCTCTCACAGCATCGATCAATGCCCTCTGTGTATGGTCTTTTGTTTCCAGCGCATGCATGATCTGCTCATCAATCGTCTTTGCCGCAAGGATGTGGATCACGGACACCGTCTTCTTCTGTCCCTGCCGCCAAAGCCTCGCCACCGTCTGCTGGTACAGTTCCAGGCTCCATGTAAGCCCGAACCACACCAGGATATTCCCGCCGCTCTGAAGGTTCAGGCCGTGTCCGGCGGATGCCGGATGGATCAGCCCCACAGGGACTTCCCCCTCATTCCACCGTCGGATATTCCGTTCCTGATCCAGTCTGGCGAAGCCGATCTTAAGTCCGGAAAGCCTGTCCTGGATCCGTTCCAGGTCATGCTGGTACCAATAGGCCGCAAGAACCGGTTTCCCGTTCGCCGCCTCAATGATATCCTCCAGGGCATCCAGCTTCCGGTCATGGATCTTCTCATAATCGCCGTCATCAGAATATACCGCCCCGTTTGCCATCTGGGACAGCTTCCCGGACAGCGCTGCCGCGTTCGCGGCTGTCACTTCCCCTTCCGGCAGCTGTAAAAGAAGGTTCCGCTTCATCCGCTCATATTTTTCAAGTTCCGGTTCATCCAGATGTACCATGTATCTGGAATTCACCAGTTCCGGCATCTTCAAATGATCCGCTGATTTCATGGAAATCGTGATATCAGAGATCCTGCCATAGATCGCTTCTTCCGCCCCCGGAAGGAGTTTATAGCTGTATACGACATGCCCGTTCGTCTTATCCGGCATGAAATACCGGCTCCGGTACTGCCCGATAAACCTTCCCAGCCTCTGCCCCATATCCAGAAGCTTATATTCCGCGAACAGGTCCATCAGCCCGTTGGAAGAAGGCGTCCCGGTCAGGCCAACAATCCGTTTCACCTTCGTCCGCACCTTCATCAGCGCTTTGAACCGCTTCGCCTGCCAGTTCTTAAAAGACGACAGCTCATCCACCACTACCATGTCATAATCAAACGGCAGGCCGCTCTTTTCCACCAGCCACTGGACATTTTCCCGGTTGATCAGGTAAAGATCTGCCCTTGCTTCCAATGCCGCCATCCGTTCTGTCTCTGTTCCCACTGCCACGCTGTAGCGGAGATCCGATATATGGTCCCATTTTTCGATCTCATCCGGCCAGCTCATTTTTGCCACCCGGATCGGCGCGATCACAAGCACCTTGCGAATCTCAAAACGGTCAAACATCAGGTCATAGATTGCCGTCAATGTAATGGATGTCTTCCCAAGCCCGCATTCCAGGAATACCGCCGCCGTCTCATGCTCCTTGATATATTCCGATGCGTAAACCTGGTAGTCATGCGGTTCGTATTTCATCAATGATCCCTCCAATCCGCTCCGGGTCATCCAGCACATACACCCGGTACCCTAAAGACCTCAGCAGCCCATGCCTGGACTCCTGCAATGGCCTTGCTTTCTTCCCCGGAGCCTTTACTTCCACAAATCCCATCCTCCCGCCCGGCAAAAGCACGATCCGATCCGGCAGGCCATCAAATCCAGGTGCCATCCATTTCGGGCAGATCCCGCCTGCTGCCTTCACTGCTTTTACCAGCTTCTGCTCCACTGTTTTCTCTCTCATATATCCTCCTCTCCCGAAACAACTGAACCAAAAATCCCTTACGCGCGTATATACATGCGCTGCACACGTCTTCTTTCTATCAAAAACACTATTTATTTGTACTATAAAGAAAAAGTTGTTTCGTTGTTTCATATCTGCTCCAAACCCTGCATGTTTCCATGTTTTTTCACTGAACAACCCGTTAGGAACGGAACAAGATGCTGTTCTGTTCCGACAGGTTGTTCACTAAAATCATTTCTCTCTTTTATAGATTCTCTGCCTTCCATAGATGGGAAGAATCTTTGCCTTCCCCGTTTTGCCCCAGCCAGCGATTCTCTCCATAATGGCGGAAATAGCGTAGCTGTCCGAAGGCTTCATATCCTCTTTCGCCTTTCCGAAGCATTCGCACCAAATCTCCATATTAGAGACTTCCATCCGGCGGACGATGCCGTCCGGCCGCATCGGGTCATCCGCGTCCCGGACATAGTCGCGCCGCTTATAGACATCCATAGAGTCCCAGGTATCCGGCAGGAGCATATCCAGGTATTCCTGCACCAGCCCTTCCCGGTCGTCCCGTTCCATCGCCGCCCGCTGCTCTTCTTTGGCATAAGCCTCCAGTTCCGGCGGAAGATACAGCTTCTCCCCGGCTTTGGCATATACCATGACCTCCGCCCAGACCTGCTTCACCGTATCCGCATCCATATCCCAGGGCTTGTACTTCCCGTTTCCCGGTACCTTCACATTCCAGTAACGCCTGTTGCCGGTAATGTCCCTGAGATACCCGTTCTGGCTGTTGGTGGTGCCGAAAAATACGCACTGCCTCGGATGGGGCGTTACCCTTCTCCCGAAGCTGGCCCGGTACTTATCATCCTGCCTGGAAATAAAAGCTTTTACCTTATCCAGGTCCGCTTTCCGCATCCCGGCAAGCTCCCCGATCTCCATGATCCAGTAGCCCTGCAGCTTCTCCGCCGCCGTCTTGTCATTCATGTCCGACAGGTTCAGGCTGTCCGAGTACCATTCACCGCCCAGCTTCGCGATCAGCGTGCTCTTTCCGATCCCCTGGTCCCCGTTCAGAACAATCATGCTGTCAAACTTGATTCCCGGATGGTACACCCGGCAGTAAGCCGCGCACAGCTCTTTCCTTGTAACTGCCCGTACATATGGAGTGTCCTCCGCCCCAAGATAATCGATCAGCAGCGTATCCACGCGCTCCACCCCGTCCCAATCAGGAAGCGTATCAAAGAACTCCCGGATCGGATGGTAGGACCGGTCATCCACGGCCTTCGTAACGGCGATATCATAATTCCTGGCAGAAAATGTCCCGTATGCCGCGTCCACATAGCAGATCAGCTGGGCGTCATCCGCGTCCCGCCAGAACTTGGCCGGATGCGGCCAGGGAACGTTTCCCCGGATCTCCATGCCGTCCGCCAGCTGGTTGAACACAATCCCCTTCAGGTTCTCATCATTCTCCAGGATCAGCATGAGGTTGTGCAGGTTATTCTTAAGTTCCATGCTCTTCTTTTCATACTGAAGCTGCTTCTTCCACGCGTCCGGATCCGCTTCGTCAAAATCCTCCGCTGCTGCCTGCCGCTTTTCCTCAAAGATACGGAGTTTCACCCGCTCATCCGCCACGGCGAATTCGGCCATGGCATTATAGGACTTTTTCGGGTCATCATCCGGGAACTTATGCACCCTCACCGCGTCAAAAGCGTTCAGCAGCTGCCCGCAGGCCGGATCCGTCGCGTGGAAGCTGTATGCAAACTTCTCATCGATGATGATGACGCCGGCGGAACTGTCTGCCGGGATATAGTCATATCTCCCTTCCATTGCCGACGGCGCGTAAACATCTGGCAAAAATTTTTCAATCGCTTCCCGGATCGGATAAGCACGGCAGAAAGCCCCCACCACGCCGGTCTTCGTAAGCGGATCCGCCTGCTGTTTCGCGGCTTTTTTCACCGCCTCCGATTCCCTGGACGATACCGGCCAGGTGGAAACGTCCCGCCAGTCATCGTACATTCCCAGGTAAGCGTCCGGATCCAGGATATCGCCGTCCATGACCCGGAACACATACTCCCCGTTTGAGGAAGTAGACGGCCAGTACATAAGCCGGTGCGGCTGGTATGTGGTATCATCAAACAGATCCATTCCAATCTCCTGAGCCACCTTGCGGGCAAGGGCCGGGTATTCCTCCTCGGACACATCCCGTTTCAGCGGGAAGATCAGCCGCAGCCGCGGCGCTTCCGGCGTATGCTTATGCGTAGAGTAGACACACATCTCATGGGAATGGAACAGGGAAAGCTCCTCCAGGATATCCGGCGTGCCGTGGTCCATGTCCAGCGTCAGCATGGACCGGCACAGAACCGTCCCGGTCTTTCTCCTGCCGCCCCGCAGGTGCCCGCCGACAAAACCGCCCACATCCTTGACAGCGTCCTGCTGGGGCTTTGTCATCTTCCTGTATTCCTCCACCGTTTCCGTGGTGGTCTGCGTGGTGCTCACCCTCCTGCAGAAATCATCCCAGGAGATCTCATTGTTCTTCCATCTCTTCTCCATACGGGAATTCCCATACGCGATCTTCATCCTGCCATCCCCTCCTTCTCCCGCAGGTCATCGGTAAAATACCGGATCTTCTTGCGCAGTTTCCTGGCCCTTTCAATCTCAGCGGCCATGCCTTCGGAGACCGTATCCCCGAACACCCAGACCTCTTCGCATTTCCCCATGAACACAATGCCCATCTTCAGCCCCAGCCACCGTTCTGTTTCCTCATCCAGGTACTGCGGGCAGAGAAGGTGCGGGGCAATCGGGATGCAGTGTCTCTCCACTGCGAACCTGGAAAATGCCCTTGCCCGGAACGTATTCTTCTCCACATCTCCCGCGTAAGGAGAACAGATATAGACCAAAGGGCGGTACGCGGCTGCCGCCCTAGCCGCGCGCTCTTCCGCCTCGATCCTGGTCAGCGCTTCATATACCACGGGATCGTAATACCCCTCGCTGTTATACTTGCTGATCCCCATGCTCAGTTCCCCCTTTCAATCAGCGGAAGGATTCCGTCCGCTTTCAGCAGGTCATAGATGAAAAGCCTTCCTTTCTGCGTCCAGTACGTATGCACCTTCGTATGCGTTGTCCCGTCATGCGCCGGATAAGCGTGTGTCTTCGTGCTGGTGTAGCCGCACCCGGCATATTTCTGGTACAAAAGCCAGATCTTTCCACCCTGCTTATACTGCACGCCTTTCTCATGCAGGTACTGGTTCATCCGCTTCGCGCTCCATCCATAATCTTTCGCGAATTCCGATACCGCCAGCAGGCTGGGGCTGTTCAGAACCACATCGTAATAGCTTGCCTTCGGCCTCATCTCCGCAAGCTGCTGCTTCTGCACGGCGGCCTCCTGTTCCAGCGCCACCCTCTTCAGCCGCTCGGCCTTAAACGCCTGCAGCGCTTCGATCAGAGCATCCGTGTTATTCACAATGTCATCCAGCGCAAATACTCCGTGCTTCCGGATCGCCGGAAGGACTTCAGAAGTCACCCACCTCTTGAAGCGTTTCGCGGACGGAAGCCTGCTGGAAAGGATCAGGCTGTAAAGACCGGATTCGTTGATAAGCACCGGCGTCTGCTCTCTTCCCATAGAGTCGCGAATCGCTACCCCATCCATTCTGTCCTCTGCATCCACATGCTTCGCAAGAGCATCCCTGGTATTTGCGTAACCAAGAATCTCCGCTACATCCTTACCAACAAAATACGGCTCGCCATTGACTGTGATACTGCGGACCGAGCCGAACTCCGCATTGCTGAATACCTGTAACTCACTCATGAATTACCCTCCTTGATATGAGATTTTTGAAGGGCCTGTTCCCTTCAAGTCACAGGCAGCAAAAAGGAGAGGATTTTTACCCTCTCCCGAAAAATTTCTAATCCTTTTTATAAAACTGGGTTTCGTACCCGTCCGCCCGGAGTAACAGCCCCTCCGCCCAGGGCGGCGTCCTTCCCATCTGCTCGCAGATCGCATCCAGGGAAGCATCCTTCCGGCACTCAATGATCAGTTCATCATGCACATGGGCGCAGATCCGGCAGTGTGACAGCGTCCCCATGGCGTAGCAGAGAATATCCCTGGATATGGCCTGCACGATGTTCTCCACAAACTTCGGGCCGTAGCTCTCGATCCGCTCCCACTTCTTTGTTCCTCCCACGCCTTCATAAGTCACAGATTCCCCGCCGAAACGGTTCTCACCGATCCTCGGCTTCACATAGGCAAGCCTTCTCCCGGAAGGCAGGGTAATGAACAGCATCCCGCTCCGGCACTCAAAACGGATCCCCCGCAGGACAGACGGTTCCCTCTGCTTCACTGCCTTTTTTACCGCCCGGTCCACATCCCACCAGAACCGGACGATATTGGGATTCGCCGTCCGCCAGGAATCCACCAGCGGCTGAAGTTCCTCTTCCTTAAGCCCCATCTCCAATGCGCCCATGGATTTCAGCGCGCCGACAGATCCGCTGTATCCCAAAGCCAATTCCGCGATCTTCCCCTTCTGCCGCAGTTCCGCGTTCCGTCCGTGTTTTTCCACCGCCACCCCGAACATCGCTGATGCTGACGCGCAGTAAATATCGCCATTCCCCGCAAACACTTCCATCCTCCACCGCTCCCCGGCAAGCCAGGACAGAACCCGCGCCTCGATGGATGAAAAATCCGCCACGCAGAACTTATATCCCGGCTGCGGCACAAATGCTGTGCGGATCAGTTCTGACAGAACCTCCGGTATATTCTCATACAGAAGTTCCAGCGCCTCATAGCCGCCGCACTTTACAAGGGATCGGGCTTCCGCCAAGTCAGGGATATGGTTCTGGGGCAGATTTTGCAGCTGTACAATGCGTCCCGAAAATCTTCCGGTTCTGTTGGCTCCGTAAAAAAAGAACATCCCGCGGCACCGGTCATCCTCACAAGCTGAATTTCTCATTGCCTGATATTTCTTTACGCTGCTCTTCGCAAGCTGCAGCCGAAGGGATAATACTTCCGCAATATCACCGGGAACCGTTTTTATCATAGCGGCCACTTCTTTTTTTCCAAGACTATCGGCCTCAATCCCGCGGTCCGCGAGATAACTTTTCAGCTGCTGAACCGAATTCGGATTGTCCAGTCCCGTCATTGCCTGTAATCTCGCCTTCAAATCAGATTTTGACTGCGCGTCTATCAAGAGCGCCTGATCCACCAATTGACGGTCGATCATAATGCCCCGGTCGTTGATCTCCTGGTCAAGGTGATATTCTTCCCAGACGCTTTCCGGTACCGGATAATTGGAGAGCCTGGCCTGAATGGCCATTTCCACTTCTACATCCCGGATATTGTATGTCTTAAATGCCTCCCACTTCTCCGGCGCGTCTGCCGGAAGGTTTCTGGTGCGTCCGCCATTGGACTTAGTCGGCGAGCAGGGCTGGCAGAAATACTTAATAAGGTTCTTTCCCTCCGTCAGCTTCTGCTTTTCCAGACCCAGCACGGTTCCAACGCCTTCCAGAGACAGCGGCAAACCCAGATAAGCCGCCCATACCATGGAGCAGCGCCAGGAGTCCGGCATCAGGTAATCCCCTGTCGGATAACCCAGATAGCGGGACAGGCAGACGCGCTCAAAGTTCGCATTGAAAGCCCATTTGGTGACCGTGTCATCCTCCAGGGCAGCGATGATCTCTGCCGGAATTTTCTCCCCGCAGGCAAGATCAACCTGCCGCACAGGACCGCCATCCACACTATAGGCAAAGAGAATCATTTCAAAATCCGGGGCGGAGGCATATTTATAAACGCCGCACTTGGTTAAATCCACATCCGAAAATGACTCAATATCAATTTCCAGGTTTTTTATTTCAGCCATGAAAAACTCCTCCCTGTCAATACTTTGCTGATTGTCTGGTGTGCCACTCCAAACATAAAACCAAGTTCCGTTGCAGAAATACCGCACCATGCGCCAAAACGGATCGCCTGTACATCATCCTCTGTTAATTTTCTCCAAGCTCTTCCTGAATGCAAAACATCCAGCACGTTTTCTGCCTGGGTATCGTACCGCAAATTTTCAAGTCGGTTATCCGCTGGGTTCCCATTGTTGTGACAGACTACCATTCCTGGAGGCCGTGCGCCTGCGAATGCCAGCATCACAAGCTGATGCACTAAACAGGATTTCCGGGGATCGTTTAAAACAACGCTAAGATGCCCCTCACGACTGTGTTGACCTGGCCTTAATACCCTCTCCTTTATTTGAAATTCAAACTCGCCATACTGATTTGAACTGTGAATTGTCCTGCTCAGACTCTTAACATTGCCCATGCTGCTCACCTGATATTTTCCTTCATATCCGGGTATGTCTTTCCAGATTTCCTCCATACCGCTTCACTCCCTCCTGACCTGAGGCGGCAGATTGCTCCGCCGCCCCAAAGCCCTTGAAATCAATCAAGAAAATCGTCCTCATCCGCTTCCGCGAAATCATCTTCCGCCCTGCTCTTGCCGCCAAGGGGCTCGCCGTCCCGGATCTTCTGCAGGTTGTTCAATCCGCAGGCAATCCCCTTGTTCCCGTTGCTGTTGAATGCGTAGAAATTGATGCTCGCCCTGCCGTACACCCCGGAATACACCTCGGAACGTTCCAGGATCGGGTTCCTGTCCGCATCCACGATTCCCGGCGCCGTGCCGCTGTTTGCGTTCACGAAATAAGAATTTGCGTAGGCCTCGTCATCCGGCCTTTCCGCATCGCCGTCACGCAGCGGTGTCTTCAGCGCGGAAAGCGCCGGTACGGATCTGCCGTTGCCTTTCAGCTTGCTCTGCCCTTCCTCGTAGGCCGCCTGGATCGCTGCCCGGATCTTTTCCAACGTCTTCGTGTCAGACTTCGGGATGATCAGGGACACGGAATATTTCGGCGCGCCGCCATTGATGGACTTCGGCTCCCACGCATTGACATAGCTCCATCTGGTATTGACTCCGGTAATTACTTTTGTAGGGTTATTAAACTTAGCCATAATTCTTTTCCTCCTTAATTTTCACTGAAATCTTCATATGCTGTATTGAGCGCCGGCCTCTTATCGGAATCCGGCACCAGCGCCGGCTTGCCCTGAGGCTTTACGATAAACGGGCCAAGCACTTCCTCAAACTTCTTTTTCCCCATAAGGGCAGTCATGGCGGTAATGCCGAGAAGTTTCTTCTCATAAGGATCATGTCCCGCAGATTCCGCCGCCGAAATGACTGCGGTCTCATCATTGTATTTCCGGTTCGACCTGCCTTCCACGACTTTGAACCCTTCATAATGCGTTCCGGATAGGGCTTGCTGCAGGGCATATTCCTTGACATCTGCCGCCCAGGATACCAGTTCATCGATCTTCGGCAGGATCGCCGCGATCTCGGTCTCTTCCAAAGCGGCAGGCATCTCAAAGTCATAACGGGCAAGTTCCAGGTTGTATTCCGCCCTCTTGCGGCATGCCGCTTTCACTTTGCAGAACCGGCAGTGTTCCCCTGCCTTGAATTCACCCTTGCCCTCATAAGCCAGGGCCGCCGTCGGCTTTAAGACTTCCTCCGCCCAGGCGAGCAGTTCTTCTTTTGCCATGGTACAGGTACTGACGTTCTCACGCCGGGGCTGGAAGATGGTCATGCGGACTTCTTTAATGTCATACAGGCCGTCAAACAATTCCAAAGCGCCCAGCGCGTAACACATCATCTGCGGGTTCTTCTCCGCGGATACAAGGACGCCTACCCCATGTTTATAGTCAATGACCTGCAGTGTCTCATCCGCCACGATCACACAGTCGCCGGTACCGAAACCGTCCTCCACCCATCGGGAAAAATCCAGTCTCTGCTCGATCAGCACCTGCGGATCCGGGCAATGCTTCTTTGCCGCCTCGATCTGTTCGTTGACATAAGAGCAATAGCTTTCCGCGCAGTCCCGCATCTCCTGATCGTAATAAGTAAGGTTTTCGGTCGGATCCGTCACATCCTTGCCCAGTGACTTTTCCACCAGATAAGCACAGAGTTCATGGCAGTCGGTACCCTGCTGCGCATAAGGGCTGGCTCTGTCTTCCTGCTCCGCGCACAGTTTCGCCGAAGGCGGGCATTCCAGCCATCTGTGGCTGGATGACGCCGATAAAAATGCGTGCTTTCCCATTATCCCAGCACCTCCGCTTCCGCCATCACCGCCGCGTATTCCCCTTTATCCAGCGCTGACAGCTTGTCCGCCCCGTGCGCTTCAAGGATCTTCCTGATCTCCGCGGTATGCCCTGCCCTGGACTTCTCCGCCAGGAATGCCCTTACCTCAGTAAAGGTATATTCCTTTGCCGACTCTGCGGGAGCTTCTGTCTTCTTTTCCCCTGTCTCAGAAAAAATCTCTGCCAGTTCATCTGCAATGTTCACCAGGCTCTCCCCGCACTTCTTCAATTCCTTAATCAGCAGGTTCAGTTCATTCATCTTTGACATGTTTCTGCTCCTCCTTCCTCAACTTCACGGATGTCTACGGATTCCACCGTCTGCCCCGGCGACAGGAGATACACCTGCGTAAACTCCCCAAACAGGAACTTAAGCAGCCTTGCCGGGAGTTTCACATCCGCGCCCTTCAGCACGTTCTCCTTACGCCCGCTGGAATCCGAGACGTTAATGACAATCTTATGTTTGACCGCCATTTTTTCTTCACCTCTCTTTCTGCAGGAAGCTGTCTTCCTTACATGTCACAGGCAAGAAAAAAGGGAGAGATTTTACCCTCTCCCGAAAAAACTTTAAAAATATTTCTTAATGCATTCGATCGCCTTATCATAATGGACCTTGGCCACCTTCACACTCACTCCCATAATCTTCGCCGCCTCTGTCCTGGAGTATCCTTCCAGGCCGATCAGCTGGTAAGCCTGTCTCTGCCGGTCCGTCATTTTAGTTGCCGCAATCTCGCGAAGCCTCAGCACCTCATCCGGCACATCCTCATCAAATGGATCATAACTGGCCCCGGCAAGCACGCTGCTCTTGTCCAGTTCCCCGTCATCCGTATCTCCGGCTATGTAATCCAGGGAAAGGTTCCAGTTCATATCAAACTTCTCTCCCGGATGCGCTTCTTCCCATTCTTTCTTCTCTGCCTTCTGCTCCGGCGCCAGTTTAGGATGCCCGTTTTTGACGTTATTAGCCACCTCGTTATCATCCATCCGGTGCAGATCCCGGATCCACACTTCAGTCACGCCGCCCTCGCCCGGTCTGACCACGTTATAAGATCTCCTGTAACCGCCTCGCCCGTCCGGAACATCCACCGAATACCTGTAAACACCTCTCTGATCCTGTCTCGTTTTTTTGACTCTCATAATTGCCTCCGTTCTGGCCTGGAGGCAGTGAGAGCAGGGTACCCGGTACGGACTTTTGACCAAAGTACCCGAAACCAACAAAATGCGCAGGAAAACAAGGGTACTTACACCCGTGTTCCGTCAGTTGTCTTTCTCACAACTGCTTTCCACGGTATGTCGTATCCTGCCTCACTGCGCACATGCGGCCGATATGAATTTTTATCTGAGCATCTTTGAGATACTCATCAGAACCGGCATCCAAAGATACAGGTTCTGGTCAATACCCAAAGTTTCTTTCTTCTTTCAGCCGGACCTTTTATCCCATCCTTTCCTAAGCGCCCTCGATGAAGACTTTTCCGGCCTGTCTATTTACTTCTTCTCCTTTTAAAAATGAAATTGTTCCATTTTTGTAAATCGCACAAAAAAAGAGCCTGACAAAATACAGATGTATTTTCACATCTATACTTCGTCAGGCTCTGGTCGCTATGATTGCTCATACGCCGATTCGCTCAGTACGAACCTTTTTTCTGTGGAAGCTGACCGCAATGACCGATTTGCAGATGGGGCATTTAATTTTGATGATGCCCTCTACTGTCTCCGGATCCGCGTCAAACAACCTTTTATTTTTACAACATGGACAAGCCACATGCACTTCCTGCATATCTTTTCGCCTCCCGCAAGAGGCCAGCCAAAAGGGAATGTCAAACTGACCGTTGGTAATTTTTTTTATTTTCCTCTGCACTGTTTGCCGTGACTTAAATCCTATGGCAGCGATAAATATAGTATATCGAACGTGTGTTCTGTTGTCAATAATTTTCGCGCTTCCAAGAAACCCTGACAAAGTTCTTATTCTGTTGAAATTTACATCGGGCGTTTATGATTCACAGTAAACCCATTCACAATTTGTGTTTTTATGATAACCATGGTATAATTTAGGATTGCCAAAGTGCATATGCTCTGCCCCTTTCCATGCCGCAAGTATAGCAATTTATCTTCTTAAAAATCAGGAAGTAACGGAAGCGGACGGAAGCAAACGGAAGTAGGTGATTTCATGACTTTTTCTGAGTATTTCAACGCTCTGTATCCATATCTGTCTGGCGGCGATAAACCTGTAGATTTTTTTGACAAAATGATTGAGCATTTTATACAAGTGGAGGCTTTGGAAACTTGCCACCTTCTGGATCGTCCACATGACACAAAGACTCGGTATATAAAAAAGAGCAAACCTAATAAAATCAAGCCTGAATATGCACAATACGTATACTCAAAACATAATCCGCAAAGATATCGTAAATGGCTTGACACCAGAATGTGCGCACAAGATACACATTACAAAATTGAAGAATGGCTGAATGATAAGGACATTGAGTTCTATGATGTCTGTGCCGCCTGTGATGATCTGCTGGAAAACATCTTCCTAAATATCGCTCACCCAGAAAACTCGGATGTTAAGCTTCCTGAAAAGGACATGGTAGAAGGCTCAGATACTTTGCAACTGTCAGATAATGATAAGGAGCTATTGAAGGATTTTCACATTGACTTCGACAGCATATTAGAGAAATGTGTCTCAAGTAACGAAGCGGAAGTCTGGTTCACCAACAACCTTGCCACAAAAATACATGGTCTGTACAACGAAAAGTGGAAAAACCGGATATCAGAATTTGAGGATCTCGGTCTTCAGTCAGATATTCTCAGTACCATTGCAACCCTGCAGGATTTCTGTAAAGCACTGGATCCTGACAGTGAATTAGTTCCAGGCTCTTCAGTGCGAAAGCTGAGAATAAAATTAAGAGATAACTACGTCAAACTTCACCCAGACAGCTACGCTGGTCTGTTCCCGTATGACGCATTTATTGACGACTGGAATGATAAAAATGAATTTGACATGTAAATACCAGAATAGAAACTTTTCCTGTTTCTGATTTGATTTGAAAGGACAGATACCTCATGCCTATAATCGATAATCAGATCAGGGTCATCGATGGGGCGATCTGTCGGTACCTTGATAATATAGACAATTCTACAAGAGCTGTAATATCGCAGGATATCCTTGCCCATCTGAAAAATCTGGTGGAGCATGTGATGTTAAAATACTACTCCCCTTACGCAGATATAGAAGATTCAGAAGAAAATATAGAAAAAGCGGCAGAGTACGCCCAGACAGATGGACATCTGAAGGTACTCTACCGCTTCAGGAATTATCTCGATATAGTTGCGTCGCACTACACCCTTGATGAGGATAGTTCCGAACGCTTAATGTTAAAATACTACGACTATATGCTTGAAACGCGGAATCTCCTGTACAGTGATTTCCGCATCGCTATCCTTCATAACCTGGATAAATTTCCGCTGAATCTGGATACTGCCCTGCAGGAGTATTATTCCAAAATCGCTGATAAGATCAGCCGATATAAATCACAGCTTGTCGGCGAAGGAGAAAAATACTATATACAGAAATTAAAGCCGTTCTATGTAAACGGTCGCAAATACTATGAGGTCACTTTCACGACCGCAAAAGACAGAGAGAATAAAGCCGGCCGCATAATTGCCTTCACCAGACTGCCGATCATAAGTAACTACGCCTCAAGGTTTTATCTGGTAAATGAAAATATAGAAATTCTTGGGAAAACCATGCCTGTACTTCTAATCACAGAATGGGAAGTGTCCATGCGCGGATGCGAATTCAAGAACTTTAATTCCATAATTACCGGTAGCAAGCGCGATATCCCATACGGAGAGCAAAAAACCGTTTGCCGCTACATAACAGAAAACCGCTTTACGCTCACTGAAATAATAGACTTTCCGGAATATGCCTATCAAAGGCTCATCAATTCCTGGCGTACCGAAAGTAAGACTGGCTACTTTTTTGATGCTTTGGACAGATGCCGCAGCATAATCAGAGGAAGGAGACCCGGTCAGAATATCCTTCGCTACCTTCTCTATGGAATGCATAACGCAATCATAAAGGATCAGCGGCAGGATGAAGCCAACAGTAACCTTTCCAATCTTTTTCTGAAAAACGGAAGTATTCCGTTTGACAAAATGCCATTTAATCAGTCGCCATTAAACCACAATCCCCGGCTTCATTCTTTATTTGAATGCATTCCGACTTATAACAGAAAGCATGAGCTTCTGGCACGGCAGCTTAGGAACAACACCGAGATTTCCGGCAGAATCTTCACTCCAGTTGAGGAGCTTACACACTACGGTGATATAAAGGGTCTTGCTAACACATATAACGCCACACTGTGGGTCGGTCATAAAGAAAGAAGCAAAATTGTCGTAAAAAACGATTATGCTTACATCAGAGAATACAAATTAGATACTTGCAGCATCATCAAAAAGCTGATTGAACTCAGTAAGATTGAGGATCCGGATTACTCCGGGGATGTTGAACTTTGGCTCATGCTTGATGATTATGAAGTTGACTGCCCGGAAAAGATAGACATCCTTACGCATATGTTTTCCAAATCAGCAGTCGCCGCAATCTACGGCTCCGCAGGAGTAGGAAAATCAACACTCGTAAATCATATCTCTCATTACTACGAGAATAAAGAAAAGTTATACCTTGCCCAGACAAATCCGGCAATCGATAATCTTAAGAGAAGAGTAACCGCTAATGAGGATTATTGCAAATTCTCAACCATCGCAAGCTTCCTTAAATACGGTTACGGCGACCC
Organism: Pseudoflavonifractor sp. BSD2780061688st1 E11; assembly: GCF_005844125.1. Lineage (NCBI taxonomy): Bacteria > Bacillati > Bacillota > Clostridia > Eubacteriales > Oscillospiraceae > Pseudoflavonifractor > Pseudoflavonifractor sp. BSD2780061688st1 E11. The sequence goes on along the minus strand of NZ_SPHM01000009.1, from coordinate 79,207 downwards.
TGAGTACGATCTGGTTATAATAGATGAATGCAGCACCGTTAGCAACACCGATATGCAGAAACTCCTTGAAATGGTCAAGTTTAAGAAAATCCTTCTTGTAGGAGACACTTATCAGATCAACTCCATTCGTTTCGGGAATTGGTTCACGGCACTTCGTAGCTTTCTCCCTGAAACTTCAGTCTTTGAACTCACTACACCTTACCGGACGAAGAACCAGCGGCTCCTTATCCTTTGGTCAAAGGTGAGAGCTATGGATGACAATGTACAGGAGATCATTGATAAACAAAGCTGCTCCCTGAAGGTTGATGAATCCTTACTAACTGCTGCCGGAGATGACGAAGCCGTCCTTTGTCTCAATTACGATGGACTCTACGGTATCAATAACATTAACCGGTTTTTGCAGGAAAGCAATCCAAACCCAGCAGTTGAATGGGATGTCCAGCAATACAAGGTTGGAGACCCTGTTCTGTTTTTGGAAAACAACCGTTTTCACCCTGTCATCTATAACAATATGAGAGGCAGAATTGTAGGAATTGAAAAATTGGATGTGGGTAAACCGACAGAGCGAATCCAATTTGATATCGAGCTGAAAACGACTATAGATCCAACCGCCACCAGATTCATGCCACTGGAAGTGATTGAAAATCCTGATGGTAAAAACACCATCGTGCGTTTTTATGTTTATAGAGTCAAAAGCACCGATGATGACGATGACGGAAACACTGCCAGAACCATCGTGCCATTCCAGATTGCGTATGCCGTCTCTATCCATAAAGCACAGGGACTGGAATACAGTTCCGTAAAGATTGTCATCACGGATGAAGTGGACGAGCTTATCACACATAATATTTTTTACACCGCCATCACCAGAGCTCAGAAGGATCTGAAGATATACTGGACTCCGGAAGTGGAGAAAAAGGTTCTTGAGCGGATCCGTCCTCGGAATATTGATGCGGATGTTGAGATACTGAGAAATTTTATTAAAGAATCTAATTTAACTAATTAGCAATAATATTTTTCTTCAAACAACTGTAATTTCTATAACTATCCAGAGGTATACTCCAGATAGTACAGATTTTGTTGCTTATAGTCCGTTGTTCCAAACACCGTTTACCCTTATAATATTAAGTTGGAGGTAGGTGTGATGATTCAGGAAACACTCGGCAAACGAATACGTGAACTCAGGACCGGAAACACCGGTCTAAGCCAAGAAAAATTTGCCCATAAGATAGAAATGGACAGAACATACTTCGCTTCTGTCGAAGCCGGCAAGCGGAATATTTCAATATCAAACATCAAGAAGATTGCTGATGGTCTGGGGGTAACACTAAGTGAACTCTTCAACGGACTATAAAATGGAGGACGTATGTCAGAAATCATTACCCTTGACACAAACACCACATCGGTGCAGTACCTATGTGAAAGAGATAAAAGATTGGCCAAAGTCATCAGTATGGTCGGACCGATAACATATTCACCTCATGAAAACGATCCATATCGATTTCTGATACACGAAATAATAGAGCAGATGCTTTCTGTCAAAGCCGGCCAAAAGATATTCTCCCGTTTAGAAGAATTATGCGCCGGAGAAATAAATCCGGATAATATTTCTGCATTGACCAATGAACAAATACGTGGAACCGGAACCTCTAACGCTAAAGTGGCATATATTAGAAATCTGACAAACGCCCTTAAATCAGGCACCTTATCTTTTAGCAAGCTCGGCGAAATGCCTGACAATGACGTCATCTGCGAAATGACCCGGGTTCGAGGAATCGGAACATGGACAGCCAAAATGTATCTTATGTTTGTTCTCAATCGTCCAGATATACTTCCTGTAGAGGACGGTGCTTTTCTGCAGGTATATCGCTGGGCTTATAAGACAGATGACTGTAACCCGACGAATGTAGCAAAAAAATGTAAAAAGTGGAAACCATATTCCTCAATAGCCGCACGTTTTTTCTATCGCGCACTTGATATGGGAATAACAAAAGAGGCGTTCCACTTGTACAAATAAAGGAGGGAATCTAATGGGATTAAAAGAAACTGCAACAGACGTTCTCAATTCAGCATATGCAAAGGCATCTTCCGAACCAAATTCAAGCTGTGACCATAAGGAATTTATAGATTATGTGATTGACAATACCCATCTCACATATAAATATATTCTTTTCACAGCACTACTCTCAAAGGCTTCCGACAAGAACATTAATACACTTTGCCTTCAAAAACAGTCTGAACTTCCTGGGGCTTATGATGCAAGAACAGTGTGCCACAAGGTAATCGTTCCCTTTGAAATGGAAGTGTTAAAAAAGGCTCTTGGAGGATCAAATGAACCTTTTCTTAACAAGCCTGCCAGATTTCCTGAATTGAGTAAAACAAATGCTGTACGACGCGGTAACGATCAAGCAATCCTTGATTCTCTCTGTGATAACCTTCCAAAAATCGAATCATCTGACGATGCCTATAAGTGCCTTGTTTACTTATTGTGTAAGCTGATAAAAATACGTGACAAAAAAGAGCAACTTACGGTATTCTCCATTGAGGATGGCTCCAACCTTCCTTCAAAACTCATCCAATTTGTGAATGAAGCTCTTAAAATCAGTTGCGAAGGAGAAGTTCTCACATTGATGGTAGCTGGCATTTACCATCTCATGTATCTACATAACCCTGATGTTAATGTTGAGGTACATCCTGTGAATGAAAGTGGCGCTTCAAGCCGCGAAGTAAGCGATCTTGATATCTACATAAACGGAAAATTGATTTCTTCCAACGAATTGAAGGATAAAAACTATGCGGAAACAGATGTGCGTCATGCTGCCGATAAGGTTATGAATGCTGGTGGAAACCGTATGCTCTTTATTGAAGGGCCAAGGGGTTCCAGAGACAGCGATTTTGTTGAATCCATTCAGAGCGAATATATGTCAAGAAACTTTATGCTCCGAATCCTCTCGTATCAATTTTTCTTTTCGGGTATGATATCCTCATTAGAAACCATTGATTGCGAAGAATTCATACGTTTCATTCTAAAAACAGCACGAGACACTAAGTTTAAAGAAGAAACCATCTCTTACCTTGACGATCTTGCGCAGAAAATCTTTGGTTTAAAACATTAATATGTCATAGAGCCGTCAGTTCATTGGCGGCTCTGTTTGTAATAAAAAATATACTGCTGAATGATTCCGGCATGATTCCCATACAAATCGAACGGATCTTTTCCGTTGCAATCATCATTGATCGCACGAGATATCCAAACATCAACCGGAACACAGGCTGATCGCCCATATGAGAACAGTGCAACACAATTTGCCACCTTTTCTCCTACTCCACGAATACATTTCAAGTACTGAATCAATTCAGTATCTGGCAGTTGCGAAATCATGTTTAGATCCACCTCTCCGCTTGAAACTTTTGAGATTGCGTCCAGAATATATGCTGCCCGATAACCAACGCCACAACTTCGCATATCATCCTCAGATACATTAATCAGATCTGTAGCAGATGGAAATAAGTTCAATTTCTCATATTCCGTTTTCTGTACGGTTCCATACTTTTTCGCAATCAAGTCAACAGCTTTTTGAATTGCGGGAATACTTTTTCGCTGTGATATAATCGTGGACACTAATATTTCCCATGGATCCTGCCATAAGATCCTCAGACCACGTCCTGCGTTCATAGCTTTATCCACAAATGGATGCTTACCGTATTCTTTCTCAAATATATTTCTGTAGTTTCGATTCAAGTCAAAATATTTTACCCAAGTGTTCTGCCACTCATTGAATCCACAAGAGACGGAAAAGATTCCCTTTTCAGTCTCCTTCATATAAACTACATTATTACCGGTTACAAATCTGTAAATGTCATCATCAATCAGGGAAGCTCTAAAACATTGACCGCTCTCAACTATTTTTCTCAGGTTAAAATCATCTTGAATCTCAACACGCATTTCCCTTCAAATCGCCTCTTCTTTCTCTCTGAGATATGCTACAACGGCTTTTGCAACCGCTTCGGCAAGCTTACACGGAACAGCATTGCCAATCTGGGTATACACCATCCCTTTGTTTCCGCAGAACACATAATCGTCAGGAAATGTCTGGATTCTTGCCGCTTCTTTTACAGTAATACGTCGTAATCTTTCAGGAGCCTCCTTAAACTCAGGTACAATTGTTCCATCCATAAGCCCCTTATGATAATCTACTACCCAGTCGCTGGAAGCATTTCCATACAAATACTCTTCATCTACAAATGGCGTTTTGTTGCCACCCATCGAAGCTGGAAGCGTATTGGCATAACCATCAACATCTATCGGGCGGCCCTGACCATTAAAATACATTCCTGCATAAGGAGATTTACGCATTATGGGATGCGTAGCAAATGTAATCTTTGCCGTACAGGTATCAGGATTTTCTTCCGTACCGGCTTTTCCCAGAGATTTTAACAAAACACGAATTATCGGCGCTTCATTTTTCTGTGCCTCTATCAGTTCTCCAATACGATCCTGAAAAAAAGCATCTCCCTTGATTCCAATAAAGAAGACTCTTTCACGCTTCTGCGATACACCGTACTCTGTTGCATTAAGAATATAGGGAAAGCATACATATCCAAGTTCATTTGCTCTTGTTAAATATTTACTTCTAATAGCCCCCCACTTTTCTAATGCTCCCAATGCCTTAACATTCTCCATAACGAATGCCTTAGGTTGAATGCGTTCCACAGCATCAAGGAATGTAAAAATCAGCTTGCTGCGTTCATCATTCGGATCCATTTTCCCAGCCACTGAAAACCCTTGGCATGGCGGACCGCCAAACACAAGATCCACTCCCTTATACTTTGTTAAACTGTCAAGAACATTTTTTATGTCATCGTTAACCATCACTCCGCCAGGATGATTCGCCTTATAAGTATCTGCAGCGTCTTTCATCAGTTCATTTGCAAAAAGCACTTTAACGCCTGCATTTTCAAAGCCAACATCCATTCCGCCAGCCCCCGAAAACAACGATACAGCTGTTATTTCCTTACTCATCCTTAGCACCTCCATCTTCTTCCTTATGGACACGGAGAACCAACGATTCATGGTCAGGACTCATGTATATGTCAAATTTGGTACTTCCCTTTTCTACAGCCATATTGGAGAGAATTGCTTTAGGCATTCTTATTCTCATATCTTGCTGTAGTAAATAGGTGTCCAAATATGTTCCATCACTCATTCTAATCTTTCCTCCAATCGCTTTTGGGACTAATTGTACCCTAATTTTAGACTAAAATCAATCCGGTTTTGAAGCAATATCATGAAGTCATTCCATATTGTTGACTATCACCTTTTCCCTTTCATCTGCCATCGGTCATGCCCCTGTATGCTCCGCACCGCCTGCCGCAGCGTATTCGCCCTGCCATGCTGATGATACGGATGTGATGCCTTATGCTTATGAAAAATAATACAGCTGCCTTTCCCCGGATACTCCGGATTGTGGATATACCAGTAATGCCCCGTATTCCGGGACATTACCGTTACATCATATTCATCCGCAACGATGACAGCAAAATATTTCGTATCCAAGCTTTTCAATTCCTCTTTACTGAACAATATCCGCCGCCTCCTTCCGGAACCACGCTTCCAGTGCTTTTTCCACAATATCTGCCGCTTCTTTTGCCTTCCGGTCCGCAAAATACTTCTGGTACACTTTCATCGGAAGCTTGATACTGACCGCATCTTTTTTCTTCTGACTGGTCCCTGAATCTGCAATTTCCCGTATCTTCTTCTGCGTAATATTTCCAGACTCTGCCCTGATCGCCGCCGCATTTTTCGGATTCAGCTTCACCTTATCCTCTGACGCCGCAGCAGCAACAGCCTTCTGTTCTTTCTCCGATAAATAAGACAGATCCACGGCAGCAACAAGAGACAATGATCCATTATCCAGTTCCTCTTTAAATTCAGGGATCAGCTTATCCACCCTCATATATCTTGCGATATTCCTTCCCGTCATGCCATACTCGTTTCCCAGTTCATCCCGGCTCCTGGACTTGTGGACATCATGTCCACAAGTTCCTTCCTGCCCGTTCAGAGCCGCAATCTCCTGGAGGATATCATTGCGCTTGCCCTGGCTGCTGATCTTTTCATACCGCACCGCCAGGACAGCCGCTTTTTCTGACGGGAGCAGTTCCGAAAAAGACCTCTGGATCATATTGGTTTCAATCACATAGACAATCGCGTCTTCATCTGAAAGGTTTTCTTTCACAATGGCAGGGATTTTGTCAATTCCCGCAAGTATCGCCGCTTTCTGCCGGTTATGGCCGGAGAGCATCTCATACCCGTCTTCCTGTTTCCGGACGATCACCGGATTCAAAACTCCATGCTCCCGGATGCTCTGGACCATGTCTTCCAGCCGCTCCCCTTCATACATCCGAAAGGGATGGCCACGAAACGGACGGATACTTTCTGCCGGCAGCATCCGAACCGCATTCTCCGGAACCGCCTCGGCTTCTTCCATCTGATCCAGCAAATCAATCGCGTCATTAAAAATCTTTCTCTTTGCCCCATTAGCTTTCAATAGAAATCAACTCCTCCGCAAATTTTCTGTATGCAATGCCTGCACTTGCCTTCGAGCTGTACCGTTCCACCGGCATGCTGTAATAAATGCTTTCCCCCACCTTCACGGTATGGGGGATCCTCGTATCAAATATCCGGATCTGCCCCTGGAAACTTTCTGTCACCTGCTCCGTCAATGTCCTGCACAGGTTCGTCCTCGTCTCGCACATGGTCATCAGGATACCCGCGATCTTGAGTTTGGGATTGATCCGGCACCGGATCTTTGTCACCGTCCTCAGATAATCCTGCAGTCCCATCATCGCCAGAAGCTGCGGATTCACCGCGATAATGACCTCATCAGCTGCCGCAAGGGCATTGATGGTCAGCATTCCCAGGGAAGGGCAGGTATCGATCAGAATATAATCATATTTCTCCCTGAGCGGATCCAGGATCTCCGACAGGATCTTTTCCGCTCCCATTTCCAGCCGCAGCTTTGCGTCCGCCACAGACAGATAAATAGAAGAAGGGATAAAATCTACGCCGTCCTCTGTCCGGATGCACTTCTTCATAGCCGGAAGTTTTTCATCCTCTATCGCTGCCATCATCAGATGGCCTATGGTATTTTCCAGTTCCCCTGTATTTTCAATCCCATAACAGGCCGTCAGATTCGCCTGACTGTCAAAATCTACAACCAGCACTTTCTTCCCCTGTTTCCGCAGTGCGTATGCAAGGTTCAGGGTGGAGGTGGTTTTCCCCACCCCGCCTTTCTGTGATCCGATAACATAAATCTTTCCCATCATCAATACCGTCCTTTCTTTTCCGCAACCTTATCCGCCGTTTCCCTGCCGCTTTCCTCAAAAGCATTCACATAGCTTGCTTCCTCTCTTGGAACAATCACCAGCCGCCCCTCCTCACAAGTGACAGTGATAGATGTCCCGCAGTCAAATCCAGCTTCACGGAGCCATTGCCCTTTCAGCATGATGGCTGGTGTAGATTTATACTGATATCCGCTCTGCTCATAGACTTTCATATTTCTGAATTTTTTCATTGCCATAGATGTGCCTCCTTAAACCGTAAAATGAATATTTACTTTAGAAATGCCTTTGTCTTCCAGTCACTGGCCGTCAATCCAACGGCACCACCTCCCTTAAATCCGCTGCAACGCAAAAACAGCTGCCAATGCATTCACGCATCAGCAGCTGCCGATTTAAGTTCTGTGTATTATTTATTTGACTGTTTCTCCTGATCCTTGATCCTGTAATAGTCTTCCATATCCAGGGTCAGATCCACATGAGTATCAGGCTTTGATTTTCGGTTGCTCAAGAGGCACACAGTCTCCACATGGCTCGAGAGGACAGAATGAATGTCATTTGAGCGTATCCGTTCTCGGAAACATATCCACTACGTTTTTGGCACTATCGGTAGGCGGGAACATATCGACCTTCAACTATCACACCATTAAATGTGTTTAGTTAATAATATCGCCTTTGTTTTTAGCTAAATTTTCATGCCATTCTCGTCGCTTAGTAGCTGTCGGTTTCGTCCACTCTGTTTCTTCACCAATAATTTTTAAAGGTTCTTGTGAGCGATAAGAACGCGTTAAGTTACCAGGGAACTTTTTGTCAGTAACATTTGGGTCGTTTTCAAATTCACCTGTAGGTTCTACTATATAAACGCGTTCTCTTCCTTTTCCTTTTGCTAATGCTGCTGCAAGACCTGCCCCATTGACATTAGCAGTGAAATAAATATGGTTCATTTTAAGCCCAGGTTTGTAATTTGAATTTCCACCCGCTATCAGAAAATCACCAACTTTCAAATCTGCCTTTGTCCCATGGTAAAATGGGCCTTTATCTGTTAGTGCACCATTATATGATTTGGCCAATTCATAATTTCTAGTTGCCTGTTCAGAATCACCCAACTCCTCATAACAGTTGGCAATGTTTATATACAACGTGGAGTAAGCACTCTTAACGTTATCATCATCTATATTTTGTGCACACTGTAAGGATGTTTCCATCCATTTTAATTTATCTGTAATATTTTCTTGTATACGAGCTAAATGATAAGCTGCGATAAATCTTTCATAGTCATCCGTTGCTTCGTGCCATGCTTTATGAAACATCGCAATCGCACCCTCACTGTTTCCACAGTCCTCCAATCCCATCCCACTCATGCAGATTTTAATAATAACGTTATTTGGATCAAATTTTTTATTCATCTAATCTTACCTCCAAATTAATTGAATGTTATGATGAGTCAAAATCTCCGCCAGAATGTCCATTTTGTGGTATAATAATAATACCTCATTAAGTTTTAATTTTATTAAGTTTATTAGTATAGCAGCACCAGACTCGTTTTGGAGCTGCTCGTTTTTTTGACACCCATATGGAGGTGATTATTATGTTTAACTTGCCAATCATACCACACAATCTCAATCCTTATCTTGCCTACGTTTTCAGGTGGAAGCATATTCGGATTACCCAAAGGCCTTATTGTGCCCTTCGGTTTCTGATGCTGAAGATAAGTGGAAAGAATTGTGGGCGAGACTTCGCAAGGGAATTGTTCTCTCTCTTTAACAATCCCCCGGATAAAATCAAGGGGATGGAAATGAGAGCAACAACCCATGAAGGAATGCTTCAGCAACTTAAAAAGCTGGAGAAACGAGGATTAATAGAAATCCTCAACGTCAAAGAAGAAAGACAGCGTCTCTTCCTTTTAGAATTTCTTTTAATAGGGAATCGGAAAGAGGCTTTTAGGAGAAAAGGAGCTTATCAGGTTGTTTTTAAAACGACCGTATAGGCTCTTTTTTATGGAGAAGTATACAAAAGATGACATGAGGTATTATATGTTACTGGAAAACCACCTCCAAAGTAAATACCAATCGATTCCTGTGTAGATTTATTTGCCTCGGCATTAGAAATAAAATAAAAAAGATTCCGGATTCTAAAAAAGGATTGCTATTGATGAGTACATTAGCAGTCCTTTATATTAAATATCTATTTAATTTTAATGCTTCTGATTTCATTTAATCCCTCTTCATACCAATCCATATAACCATATTCCTTTCCATAGATAATCTTTTCGAACGACCAGTATTTTTCTTTCATCCTATATTTTTCCAAAACTGTCGGTATATCCTTATGTTTGTAATGGTTCAATATTTTTGATACAAATTCCATGCCGTATTCTTCATCATCTTCCATCAAACTTATAAAATCATTGTCGGGATCAGAAATAGCTGCATCTCCAAAATCGATTATTCCACAAATAGTATTTTTTTCGGTATCAAATAAAATATGATCACTGCTAAAATCGTTATGAATAAGACAAGGATAGTATTTGAAGTAGATTTCGTTCTCTAGAATATCCCTGTAAAAATCATCCACTTTCTTCATCTGGGGACCCTTTAATTCCCTGGATAGTAACTTTTTGATTTTTTTATTATCTTCATTTATCTTCTCTCGAAAATCTAATACCAGATTACTTTTGAATCCAGAGATGTTTATGCTGTGAAGTTCACTTAGAAATCGGGCCAGGTCCTTAGCTGCCTGATTTTGAGATTGCTTCGGCAGATTATTGAGTAGAAGAGGTGTCAATGGTACTCCTTTAATTTTTGTAAAACCTGCGAAAGACATTTGGTACGTTTCTGATGGCATTCCTGTAAAAACCACCTCCGGAATGGGGAGGGGTAATTTATTGTGGATTCTTTTGAGTATATTTACTTCATTAAAAAGATTAGTAGATCCTCTTGAATGCTTTGGAAATTTAAAAATGAAATCCCTGTTTATTTCATATGCAATACAGTCATTGCCTTCTCCTGAAATCTCTATTGTATTGATAGTAAAATCAGGATATAACTGCTCTATTGCCTTTTCTACCTGGTCGAAAGTATAAGTTCTCATGACTTCTCTACTCCTTTTAATCAAAAATCTGATTGACTGTAAATAAGAATTTAGTAATTATAGTTAATTCATTTTTGTTTCATGCTATTTCCATATAAAAATCTTGCATAACCTATCTCTGCAGCATTTTTCATTAACTCTGCATTTAACCAAAGTGCAGTATCTGCAAAGTTCCTCTCATCTAATGGCCATTTAGCATTGTGTTTCATTAAAAGTTCCCCATCGGATAACTCACTTAATTTAGATACCCATTTCTCGTGCAGGGATTCTATGACTTCTTTAGCGTTTTCTATACTTCCAGGCCATGTGATATCTTCTTTTTTTATCGATCCATTTCCAAAGTTGTAATCTAATGCAGTGGACCACCAATATATGATATGCCACATTAACCAGGCTATACTCATCGGTCCCATTTCATAGCTCTCACTTTCCGGCCAGTCTATGATCCAACCATCATTTACCTTTCGTACCTGAAGGCTTTCGAAGCTGTACGCCCAGTATGCTTCTGCTTCTTCCAGATTTTCCGTATGGTATTTATAGAGCTGCCAGCACATGTCTAACTGAAATAAGATGCTATCTCTTATCTGAAAGCTTTTCATTACTAATTTCCCCTTTTAAATTGTCATTATAGACAAAAAGTCCATGATCTATACAATAAACATACAATTTACCACTCTTGAGAAGTGGGACTCTTAAAACTGGACTTTGTACCGGATATAATTTCACCTTCCATCATCTGTTTTATGTCTGCTCCCAAAATAGCAGAAAGTTTAGGCGAGACTAATGATCGTTCCTTATCAGTCAGGTGCCTGTCTGACGAGAGATTAAATGTATCTTTCATATTAATAACACCCAATTCCTCTGAAATGAGGTTTATTCACAAACTTTTTTTGTTCTGAATCCTATAAATAAAGCATTTATTAAATACCTAAATTCCACGTTGTTTTACGAAAACCATTAAAAATCGATATTTTCGCTGAACCTACGAAGAATTCAAGTAGTTACTCCTACATTTTAACATTATTCACACCCCTTCCTCAACACATTTGAATAAGATATACCCATTATTCTCAATTAAGTTGCAAATATCACAATTCTAGGTTCAATTAATAAACCACTCGATTCATTCAAGCGATTCAAGCGCCAATTTATCAATCGTTACGACTCTAAGCAGATACATTTTTTATACACCTCTTGATAAGGATATTTGCTTGAGAGCTTCATAATCACAGACCTAGCTGTTTTGATAATTTTGGCCGCAAGAAAAACGTATTTCAAGCGAAATGTCTTTATCTGCTGCCTATATTCACAATATGGAAACATTCATAATAAAGACATAGTTAAATAAAGGTATAGTTAAATGACCTATATCCTCACCGTAACTAATGAATGCTCAATATCGTATAAATAAGCACAACAAAAAAGCCTATCATCGGGGATAGATTCTGCTTTTTTTATTGCCAGCTTATCTTAAACGCATTGAGGCTGTCATAGTTTCGGTTCCTCCTAAATTCTTATTTGTATCAGCGTATATTTTAACACAACAAGTCGTTTTAAGCAACTTTAAAATTAAAAAAATCCAATATTAACCGCCAAAGGGTGCTAGCCCCTAATTGGCGGTTAATATTCTATATCTCTTCGTCAATCTCAATCCCAGACTTGAATTCAACAGTGAGCTTATCATCAAATACCGTAACTTTTTCAATAAGCCGCCTTACTAATTGCTCATCATATTCCTCCAACTCGCAGGATTGTTCATTTAAGAAATCAGTCATTTCAGCGATTCGTTGCCTTTTTCCTTCACGCTCTGCATTCTCTGCAAGTGCATTTTGCTTCAATTCTCGAAGGCGGTAAATTTCATCAGCCACATCTTCATAGTCATTCTTGGACTTTGCTTGTATAAGAAGCTGTTGTTGTAATTCTTCCAATTTGCCATCAATATCATCGGTGGCATTATCATTTTCTTCATTAAATACAGTAGCTATGTTTTTCTGCAAAGTTGAGAGGAAGGGTTCTTTGTTAGCCAAAAGCTCGTTAATAGCCTTGACCACTGCTGTCTGCAATGTTTCCTCGTTTATGGTAGGGGCAGTGCATTCAGACCCTTTTTCCTCCAATCGGCTAACACATCTCCAAACAATAGACTTGTAGCCTCTGTTATTCCAATGTACCCGTCGGTAAATATCGCCGCAGTGTCCGCAGTAAACAATACTCGATAAAGCATACTTGCTGCTATAGACTCGCTTTTTACCGCCTTTGCGGCCACGAAGATTTGCTCTTCGAACCATCTCTTCTTGAACCTGCATATAAAGGTCTCGAGGAATAATCGGCTCATGGCTGTTTTCTACATAATACTGAGGAACGATGCCGTTATTCTTTACTCGTTTTTTAGAAAGGAAATCAACTGTGTATGTCTTTTGTAGGAGGGCATCACCGATATACTTTTCATTCTGCAGTATTTTTTTCAGTGTTTCTGGTCTCCATTTGGCTTTGCCTGCCGCTGTTAGAATACCGTCTGCTTCTAGTCCTCTTGCTATCTGCAAAAGGCTGGCTCCCTCTAGGTACTCCCTATAAATCCGTTTAACAACTTTAGCACCCTCTGGTTCAATCACTAATTGCTTGTTTTCATCCTTGGTGTAACCAAGGAAACGCTTGTGGTTGACCTGGACTTCACCTTGTTGATATCGATACTGAATGCCCAGCTTAACGTTCTGACTTAAGGATTGGCTTTCCTGTTGGGCAAGGGAAGCCATAATAGTCAGCATAATTTCACCCTTGGAATCCATGGTGTTGATATTTTCTTTTTCAAAGAATACAGCGATGTTTTTATCTTTTAACTGACGGATGTATTTAAGGCAGTCTAACGTGTTTCTGGCAAATCGGCTGATGGATTTTGTAATGATCATGTCTATTTTTCCTGCCATACATTCCTCAATCATGCGGTTGAACTCTTCACGCTTTTTGGTATTTGTACCTGTGATACCATCATCGGCATAGATCCCTGCCAGCTCCCATTCTGGATTCTTCTGGATAAATTGCGTATAATGCGCCACCTGCACCTCATAGCTGGATGCCTGCTCCTCACTGTCCGTGGATACCCGGCAGTAAGCAGCGACTTTCAGCTTTGGCCGCTTCCCAACTGCGGCGGTATTTCCTACCCGCTTTCTGGCTGGGATCACGGTAATATTCCTACTTAGCTCCATCCCCATCTACCTCGCTCTCAATCAAACTGTATGCATACGCCGCCTGTTCAAAGGGATCGTCAGAAACCTTTTTCACTGCAGGTATGGTAAAGCTGGTAGGGAAGAAGATGTCCTTCTTTCCTTCCAGTTCCCACACTCGCCCCAGTGCCTTTGCCCGGCCCATGCGAATTTCTTCTGCTCTATCAAAGGTTTCTTTATCGATAATGGCAGGATAGTAATCATCTCCAAGATACTTCTTATTCCGGAGCATTCTGCCGGCGCTCCCGTGGTACAGCTTTAATCCGGCCTTCTCAGCGGCAGGCATCAGCGCCATGCCGGAAATATAGTTCTGAAAAAATTCCCGCACCGTAGCAGCCTGTTCTTCATCAATGACCGCCCGGCCGTTTTCAATCCGGTATCCATACGGAATGTGTCTCATGGTTCCACCAGCCTTTCTCTCAGGGACAATCCGCATTTTAATTCAAAAGCAACTTCTTTTCTGGACAGCACGGTGACCCGCTCCACAAAGGAAAGGAAAAACGCATCGTCAAATTCTGTGAGCATGGTCCCTTTGGATGTAAACCGGAGCAGCCGCTGCAATTCTTCCACTTTGACCATATCCCCATTGACAGAGCGCATAAGCCCTTCCTTTTCCTGACGCAGGGTTTCCGCTTCCGCCGCAAGCTCATTGCTTTCCTTATTAAAAAGAGCAGGCTCCAAATAGCCGCTTGCCATCAGGTTCGTCAGCACCTGTTTCTGCTCCCTGTTTTTCTCGATGGCTGTTTCCAGTTCCTCAATTTTAAGCAGACGGGACTGATCATTCAGCCCCCGCAGGCTTTGCAAAAGAGGACGCAGCACCATCTGCTGTCCGAAAACCAGCTTGTTCATCATGGTGACAAAAGCCAGTTTCAAGGCATCATCCGTGATGTATTTCTGGGAACAACGCTCCTTGTCTGCCAGATGGGTAACACAGGTCCATGCGGCATATTGGCCGCTGGGTTTATAATGCAGCCGCCTTTTATATTTGCTGCCGCATTCCCCGCAATAGATCCGGCCGGAAAAGCCGTACCGGTTCTGATATCTCCCGGTGTCATGGCCATTCCCTTTTTCCCGTCCACGCTGTTTCAAAACCGCATTGGCACGTTCAAACTCTTCCCGGCTGATGATTGCCTCATGGTGGTCCTGCATGAGATACTGGTCAACTTCTCCCCGGTTCTGATGGCGGTTAAAGCTGTTATCTGTATAGGTCTTCTGGAACAGGACATCACCGGTATATTTCTCATTCCCAATGATGCCGTTGATGGTACCCGGTGTCCAGCGCCCGCCCTTCTTGGTGACAACGCCCTGCTCATTCAGCCCTTTTGCAATCTCATGGGTGCTTTTCCCCGCAAGCGTATCCGCAAAGATCTGTTTCACAATCTCTGCCTGCTCCGGCACAATCATCATTTCCCCATCCACGTTGGCATAGCCGTATGGGGGATAGGAAATAATGAAGGTGCCATTCTGGAACCGCCGCCTGATACCCCACTTCTCATTCTCAGAAATAGACACAGACTCACTTTCTGCCAGGCCGCTTAGGATAGAAAGCATCAATTCGCTTTCCATGGAGCCCGTGTTTATATTTTCCTTTTCAAAATAAATGTAAATATTTAAGTCCAGCAGCTTCCGCACCAGTTCCAGACAGTCCGTGGTATTTCTGGCAAACCGGCTGATGGACTTGGTAATGACGAAGTCAATCGTTCCTCTCTCGCAGGCGGCAACCATCGCCAGCAACCCATCTCGCTTTTCTTTTTTCGTGCCAGAGATGCCTTCGTCATAATAAAGTCCGGCAAATTCCCACCCGTCATTGGATTTGATATAGTTCTCATAGTGGGCTTTCTGCGCTGCCAGGCTGACAAGCTGTTCCTCACTGGCTGTAGACACCCGGCAGTAGGCAGCCACTCTGATTTTCTTCTTTCCAAGGGATGCATTCTCCACAATCTTTGTGATCCGTTTCATCCTCTCACCTCTCTTTCGGTACGGACATATTCGCTCTGACGCCTGCAAATAGCAAGTCATTTAGGGCATAATCCGAGCCAGATAGGGAGAGAAAGATTGGCGGTTTTTCGCCGTGATTTTGTCCAATTCTTCCTTGGTAATCAGGCCTGCCTCCCGCAGATTTTTCAACAGTTTCTGCGCCATGTAATAGTCAAATTCCTTTTGCAGTTCCTCGTCTGTGAAGCGTTTTCTCTCTGCCGTCTGGTTCTGAAAACCATCCGTTACCTTTGTCACCTGCATGGTATTCCTCCCATCCGAAGGATGCCTCCTTCAGAATACGGAGATTTTCCCAGTGCTTTGAGGGGGTATCGCAGGCAAAAAAATAAGGCCCGCAGGCCATGCAACTATCGCGCAGCCCACGGGCAAGCCCATTCTTCCTCTTTTCTTTACTTAAAGACGCTTACAGTAATCCAGGGAAATCCAACCAGCGCCGCTCTTGAGTTTCCCCCAGCCTGCGGTGGACCCTGTGCCGGATTTTACCTCAGTAATCGTGAATACGCCTTTCCCCGTATACTTGCCGGTCTTGGCATAATTCGTACCGGGGCCTTTGCGGATATTCAGGTCGGTTGCTGTTACCTGTACCAGGAAGGAACCAGTGGAACTTCCAGAGCCGGTTTGCTTTCCGGTGTAAACAACTTTTCCGCTCTCATCATACACGGAATATCCCGCATTGGAATCCGCACATCTCTTGGCGTTATCCAGATTGTTAAAAGCTCCCTTCTGGCTCTTGGCGTCCGACCAGTTTTTACGGACACGGTATAAGGCCGAAGTCGCAGATCCAGAAGAGGAACCTCCCAGTGCCGCCGTTACCTTGGATGCCAGATCCCCAAGGCGGGAATACAGCCAGTCCCCCGGACAGGACTTGTTAGCGAACCAGCGATGGACGGTCAGCACCATCTCATCAGACTTCGGCGAGTAATTCAGCGTCTTATTCTTATCCCCCAGCCAGAGCAGTTTCTTCTTCCCATTCCGCTTGCAGATGTCCGTACACAGTTTTACAAGGGAATTGTAAACGGCGGTGGTCATTGCGTAGGGATGATTCAAATCGCTGGCACACTCGATAGTGACAGCCCTCTGGTCGTTGGCGTTACTGGAAGAACACCAGGAGCGGTTCTTTTCCTCCACGCAAAGGGCGATCTTCCCATCCTTTCCGATACCATAATTACAGCTGGCCTCTCTGGACGGGCTGGTAAAGCATCCGCAGATGCTCTCTGCCGTCAGCTGGCCGACCACGCAATGGGGCGTGATCCGGTCAATGGAATGTGTCCTCTGCCCGGAGTGGTTGGGGCTGAGTTTTGTGTAAGATACAAGGGAACTGTTTGTGTAAGCCATTATTCATTACCTTCCTTTCCGTTTTCTGCTCTGTCATGGAGCTGCTCTAATACCGTTTTGATCTTTTCCGGGATTGGAAGTCCCAGATGTCCCGCATTCTCCAGCAGGCTCACGCCTTCATTGGAGATGTAGAAAAAGATCACCGCTGTCCGTAAAACCGCCCCGGTTCCGATCACCTGCACATCGATGATGTTCGCAATCCCGACCAGCAGGAAGATCAGTACCTTGCGGAAGATTCCCTTAAAGCCGACTTCGCTGGATAACTGTTTATTGATGATGGCGCACATCACACCTGTGATGTAGTCGATCACCACGAAGGCAATGAGGGCATAAAGCAAACCGTCACAGCCTCCAAGAAAATATCCCAGCCAGCCGCCCACAGCGGAAAAGATGAGTTGGATGGTGTTCCAGAATTCTTTCATGGTGCGTTCCTCCTTTGAAATGTTGATATGAAAAAAGCGGCTGCTCCGAAGAGTAGTCGCTGATTCCCAGAAAATATAAAGTTATGCTGTCCGCTTCCACATATAGCAGACGATATAGGGCTGCAGGTTATTATGGGCGCTGCCGGAACCTGCAGCCGCAGTGGAGCCGGAAATGGTGTGCGTATGCGCCCCTCCGGAGGTCGTGGTCTTATTGGTGACTGCCGTATACCCGGACGTGGCATCAATAAGAACCCTGTTCCCGCTGTTCGTACCCCATGCGGCTTTCTGGTTCTGTATATTGTGCGTGTGCGCCCCGGCAGTCGCTGTAGCCAGTGAACCTTTGGCATGGGAGTGGCTTGGCATCTGCGCTGTAGTCAATGCCACCGTAGAGGCGCCTCCGGTTTTCTCCACCGTATTAAAGTTGCTGTCCGATGTGTTAATTCCCACCGGCACCCGGCCGCTGCCCCAAGCCACCCATGTACCTCCAAAGTAGGTGGAGGGGTTGGTAGATTTGGTACTCATATAGATACTACCTACCGGATACATCGTTTTTGCAAATTGCTGGATGTATTCCTTCAGCAGCATCCCATAGACTTTCACATCCCAGTTCTCGGCCACCTCAAAGGTATTATCCCTTTCCGACACCTTCCCGATGGCTACCCCTTTGCCGCCGCTCTTAAAGTCCATGACCACGGCAGCTGTGGAGACGATCTCCTGCACGGAGATGGTGGAAAACGCATCCTCCAAGGTGTAGCGCACATCATAGGAGGTCTCCGTAGAGATCTGTCCTTTGCCGTAAGTGAAAGCTGTATTTGAGGCAAAGGTCACCCCGGCGTCCGTCCACTGCTCCGCAGACACCTGCTTGTACTGGACGGAAGTCTTGAGAGTATTCTTCCCGCTGCAGGTGGAATAGCCAAAGGATACCATCGCATGGATGTATGTCCCGTCATCATCCAGCGTCCCATTGTTTAGACACCTCTGGGACAGGGAGGAATTAAAGTACGGCGGGGAATAGGCCGTCACCGTAATCGAAACGGAAGCCTCCGCCGATACCCGTCCTCTGGAATCGGTTACCGTTGCTTTAAAGGTAATGGTGCCGGAATTGTTGAGGAAACCTGTGGTCAGCGTAGAGGCTGAACCGCTGTACCCGCCGCCCGTAATGGAATAGGACTTGATGGTGGAGCCATAACTTCCCGCCGCCCCGTTGATGGTCAGCTTGACTTTTGATTTGGTCTGCACATAAAGTCCCCATGTACTTGGCACCTCCCCGTCAATCCGGGAGGCAGAAAGGCTGGAGATGGTGGGTTTCACGCTTGCCGGGACACTTAAACTGAACGTACAGGTCTTGGAGCCGATATTCGTATTCCCGTTGTAAGTCGTACAGGTAATGGTGCAGGTACCGCTGGTCGCATTCGGGATCTGGCTGGCGAGAGAAAGGGCTGGCGTCCATGATACGGAAGTAGCCGTTGTCTTGGTCGCAATCGTTCCGCTGGTATTTCCAAAAGAATAGGTCAGCGTATGCGTAAATGACGAGGAAGCACGGCTGATATTGATCTTTCCGGCTGTCCCCATCGTCATATTCGCGGCGGATACACTGGAGGCACGTGGGATGCTGTCCAGCGTGATGTTGGCGCTGGCTGAGATTGTCCCATAGTACGTCCCACTTAAGGTAGCCCGGATCTGGAACACTGCGGAAATCGTTAAAGACTTTCCACCATCGCTGGCATGATTGACCGTTCTCGATACGGTTCCCAGAAGGTGTGTCCCTGTGCTACTGATCGCCGGAGAAGAAAACGTCTGCGCTGATCCGTCAATGGTACAGGTATTGTCGCTTCTCCCACTGATATTTAAACTCCAGTCATTCACCAGATACAGCTTACAGGTAATCGTAGACGTATTGGCAGAGACATTCTTGCTCTGCGACCAGTCCACCCGCAGCTTATAGTGGCCATCCCGGATGGAACCGGAAAAACTGCCGCTGGATGCCATCGTTCTCACCCCTTCCCATCATCAGCGTTTTAAACCGGGCCTCTCCATTTGATCGAAAGGTTCCCGTTGTTTCTCGGTATAAAATCAAACCATCCCCGGCTTTCGTTGCCGAGGGACAGTTTGTTGCGGATCTCCGCATTGGTAATCACAAGGCTCTGGTTGGAGATATAGGCGATCTTCTGCCCATTCTCTTTAAAGGCCAGTTCCTCGTTGGATAGTTCGGCCGTGAAGGCGTTCCCGACCTTCCCCAGTTCAATGAGCGCCCCTTTAAACCGGATATACTCCTCCAAGAGCAGCTGGTTCGTAGAGACGTTTTCTTTAATCTCATCCGTAATGGCCGTGAAATCCATCCGGATCTCTGTGCTGTTCTGGGTGATACTGGTTTCAAAATCCTTTTGGATGGTCTCCAGTTCCGAGCGGGAAATGAATTCTTCCCGCACGGACATGTTGATCTGCTCTGAGGTTTTCGTGATCTCGGAGTAGCATTCCCGGATGTTTTCCTCCAAGGAAGCAATATCATCCTCATAACCGGAGAAGTTCTGGAAGGTAGCCTGACAGCTGGTGATGAGCGCCATGCGATCACCTCCAGTTAATTCGATACATCACACTGCAGCGTCAGGATGCTGTCGATGTCCGCAGCGGAAAGGTAGATCACCTTCCCGGTCTTATCAAACTCCGCCGCATGGCCGTCCTTGTCCTGCGCATACCATGTGTAGGTGAGCGACTGCTTTTCTGTAGCAGCCGCCCAAGCCGTACCGGTATACTTCATCAGGGTCACCGTCTGGCTGGAGTGATCCACCTGATACCAGAAGTCACCTTCCTCTGGATTGGACGGAACCGTCTCCGAGATACTGCCGAGCAGCGGATCGACTTCCTTCTGGTTGGTACGGACGATCACATAAGGCACCACACCGCCGAGATTGTTCTTGACCGTAAAACCTCCGATGGAAAGCATCTCCGATACATAAGGGTCGGATTTATCTTCTACCGTGATCACATCCTCATAGGTATTACCCTTATAGGTCATGGTACAGCGGTAGGACTGGATGTTCACGATATCCGCCCCTGATACCGACAGGGTGGAGGACGTTTCTCCTGTGATATTCTCCCACTCACCACCTATGTATTTCGCCCACTGGTAGGTAGCTCCCGTGGTAATCTCTGAAGCGCCGTCATAGCCAACTGCCGCCAACGCAAGGCTGCCGGACTGGTTAATGACAACAGTGCCTTCCGGCGCATACACAGAGAATACGATTGCATTGGCACCGCTGGCTCCGTTGCTGCCCTTATTTGACTTTGTCCATGCAAACTTCTTTACCACGGAGGCCCCGGAGATTGTAAAGGTCAGGTCTATCGTACCATTCAGAACGGTTGCACCGCCGAGGGTCGCATTGGCAGCAAAAGACAGTACCACCGATCCGGCCTTGGAAGCGGTCGCAGCGGTATTGCTTTTCACCGTCACCCCAGATGGCAGCGTTCCTACTGTACAGCTGCAGGCAGTCTGATTGATGCCCAAGTAACCCATAAAGGGAATGGTCACCTCCGTAGCCGCCGCTACCAGACCGCCGGAAGTGCAAGCGATATTCTGGGCCTCATTTCCAAGGATGACGGAAAGCCCGCCCGTTCCTGCCGCACCCGGCTCCCCCTGAGAACCGTCATAGATCTTTGTCAGGGAAGTGGTATCATACACATCCGGGTCATCGGTGGCCAGCTTGATCTGGGCTACTCCGTTAAAGAACACCGCATGTTCTGGTTTGACCACCAAAGTGCCGCCGGAAATGCTGGCGTTGTCTGATGTGGTGGGATAATCCTTCCATGCCCCGGTGCTGTCCTTATACTGCCATGCTGTAATGGTGACTCCCTGCACCTGCGCCGTCAGGGTAGCCTGCTTGGCCCCAACCAGAGAGGAATTGGAATCATACTTAAACACGTAGGTGTCCGCAGACAGATAGGCCAGCTTGGCGTTCTGTGCGTTGCGGATCAGCGTATAGGTGATATCAGCGGAGATATTGACCGTGTTCTTCGTCTCCGAGTCGTAATAGCTGATATAGCAAAGGTAGGTGAGCATCCCGGAAGTGGCTGCCGCCAGCTTATTGGCATTGACCGTCAGGACGCCTTTGGAAACGCTTTCCCCGGAGGTCAGAGCCGCTTCCGCTCCATTTCCTTCCTTTCGTTTCCACGAGATCGTTAGCCCCGATGCGTCCAGCGCCAGATTGGTCTGGTCAAGGAACACCACCGGGGTAAGGGTCAAAGGTGTGCTGGCCCAGTCCGGCGCATAGGTATGGGGCAGCACGTTAGGGTCTTCAATCTGCGACTTCGGCAGATTGGATGTGATATAGGCCGACAGTTTCCTCTGGTCTGTGATATCCACAAAGGTCTGCTGGCTGGAAGTCAAAATTGCCATGTTCGTCTCCTCCTGTTTAAATCGTGATTTCACAATAAAATGATGCGTTGTCCGTCACATCTTCCGTGGTGACTGTGATGGATTTCATGCCCGTATGGGAACTGTCCCAGTCGGCATCAAGGTCTTCCCGGCCGGAATTCCGGTGCCAGACAAAGCTGCTGGCCGGAAGGGTATCCGTGATCTCCTTATCCCACGAATACACCCGGCAGCGAAGGATGCTTTTCTGTCCCTTATCCCGGAAGATGTTCACCCCATCCACCACCAGTTCTGTCCGGTACATCTTCTGGGCATTGATCTGATCCACTTTCCCCGTAATCACCTCGATCTTGGAAGTCTGCCCCAGCAGGTCATCCTCAATGGAAGTGATGTTCTGGTCTTGCTTCGCAGACTGGGAAGTCAGCCGGACGCCTGCCGCCCCGATGGTGATGGTATTGCCGGAAGGGTCAAGATAATCCCGTGTCCGGCTCAGGCACAGGTATGTCCCGTCAATCCCGTGTGGCTTGGAAATACACCGGACATACATCCTTGCCCGGATGTCCCCGATATCCGCACCCGTATCGGACTCGTCCACGATGGTCAGTTCCATGCTGGTGACGCCTTTGGCCAGTTCTGCGATCCGGGCCTTGGCTTTGCGCAGCAGGTTTCCCGCCAGTGTCACATCCTCCCAGACTTCGGTCGTCCAGATCCAGCCGATCTCTTTCACTGCTTCTTCATCGTACACGTAGTTTTTTCCATCGTTCACCGCTGTAATATCCAGCCGGGTGTCCGTCTCGGTTTCGTTGCCCTCCTCATCCGTCTCCGTCAGCTTCGCCCCCAGCGGGATCAGCGCCGTTACCCGCTCCGTGTGGTCACGGGTGATCTTCACATCCGTCAGGTTCTTGCCAAACTCCACGGTCTGCAGCGACCGGTCTGGAAAGTCCTCCAGATAATCCAGCACCTTCCCATTCTCGGTATAACGCACCTGCAGGTAGCCTCCGTGTGTCTTGACCAGCTTGTCCTGTATGGCATCCATTGTTACCGAATAGTCGGAATTGCTGTAGCTGATATAATCGTTGTTATCCGTCACTGTCACCGTGCCAAGGGTGAACTGCTTTTTTTCTTCCACCGCAGCGTTATGCACAGAGAGGAACTGCTCCAGCAGCCCACGGAGCGGCCCCTGATAGGAAAATGGAGGCTGCATGGTGTCCTTCAGATACGCAAGGCAGGACTCGCACGTCCATGTGTGGGTGTTATAAAAATCCGTGCCGTCATCCAAAGCCCTCCCCTCAAAGACCGTGAGATCATCCTTCTTACAGACAATGGTCGAAGCCATCGGCTGAATGGAAGAAAGATAGGGATGGTTGAACGGGGCAGAAAGGGTCAGGCTGTCGATATTCTCCGCATCCTCCTGCACCTTCGCCTCCGTGATGGAAAGCTGGGACAGGTGTGGGTGGTAAAATAACTGGTCATCTACAAAAACTCGGAATAAGCTCATAAGCGTCCCTCCCGGTACCGGAAGGTGACCGTTCCTTCTCCCGTAATGCTGAGCGAGTTCTGCCCTTCCTGCAGTTCCAGTTCCGGGAACGTCCATGTCCCGGCGCTGACGGATTTGCGGAAGGTATCAGAGCCAATGCTCCAGCTCAGTGCTGTTTCCGCTGTCGTTACTACCGTGGGTACGACAGGCATGTAGTCATTGTTCAGGATCACCGTGCCGCCTCCGGTAATGGAGACCTCCGTTTCTTCTGTGTGATACCGGTAGGAATCTCCGTCCGAGCAGGACAGCATCATCTGCCCCTTTCCGGTGAGGGGATCATAGGCGGGTTCCAGTTCCAAGGTACCAACGGCATATAGCTCCGGCTCCTCACTAAGAATCACGTGGCACAGCTGTCCGGCATAGAGATTGGCGAGAATATCTTTCCTCTGATTAAACTTTTCCCGGCTCCCCAACATGGATAAGGTAATCGAAAAGCTCCGGGGCTGGTAGGACACCCGCCCAAGCGCCTCCGTAAAGCGGATCGGAGCATTGCGCCCCGGTACCACAACCGTGTTGGTCTGCGACTGCGGCGTGGGAAAGTCAATCTCCTCCCGGAGCCAGCCCATCGCATACATCCAACGGTCGTTGATTTTTACGTCTGCCCTCATAGGCTCAGCCTCCTTTGCAGTTTCTGTGTTTTCCCAAGGCCGCTGTCAATGGCGGGGAGCAGATGCCCCACCAGCGTCCCGTCATCCAGATACAGCCCCTTGCTGCTGTTCTCCGCAATGATCGCCAGATATTTCTCCAAAGCACTGGTATTCAGATAGCTGGAGATCATCTGATCCAGCTGCTGGTAAAAGCCTTTGAGCGGAAGAACCGCTTCCCGGCCAGCCTCACCACCCGCCATCAGGCTGCTGCCATTCATGCCAAAGATGGTCGGTTTCGTCATGATACCGCCTTCCTTATACCAGTCAATCGACAGGTGGGGAACACTCGGCGGAGCAAGAGATAACTTACCCGTGATCTTGAAATGCGGCAGTTTGATCTTCGGCAGCTCCAGCTTCATGCCGGAGAAGAAGCCGCTGATCTTATCCACGATCCCTTTGATCGTATTCTTTGCCGCTTCAATCGGCTTCGTGATGGCGGTCTTAATCCCATTCCACACTGTGGTGGCGGTACTTTTGATTCCGTTGAATACGGAAGTCACGGTACTCTTTACCGCATTAAACACACTGGAAACCTTGCTCTTAATTCCATCAACCACGGTTGAAATGACCGACTTGACGCCATTCCAAACCGAAGAAGCTACGGACTTAATGGCATTAAAGACAGAGGTCACTGTATTTTTGATGGCGTTCACCACTGCGGATACCTTGCTGCTGATGGCGTCCCAGATCGAACTGATGACGTTACGGATCGCTCCCATGATGCTGGAGATCACACCGGAGATGGCCGACAGCACGGAACTGACCGTATTTTTAATACTGTCCCATACAGAAACAACGATGTCTTTGCAGTTCTCCCAGATAAACCGGAAAGGCAGCGTGATGATGTCCACGGCTCCCTGAATGATGGAGCCAAGCAGCATCACTGCGGTCTGCACCACGTTGCAGATGCCGTTCCAGACATTCTGCAGGTGTGTCCAGAGGTTTGAAAACCACGTTTTCACACTCTCGATCATGGTGCCGATCCCTGTGCAGATGGTATTCCACAGGTTTCCAAACCACTCCGTGATGGCACCCCAGTTCTGGATGATGGCGATAATCCCGGCAATGGCTGCCGCTACCGCCGCAATCACGGCAATGATCGGTAGGAGGGAGATATTCAATGCACCTACCGACACCGCCAAGGCCGCAATCACCGGAGTCAATGCCGTAAAGGCTGCCAGCAAAGCGCCAAGAATGACGATAAAGTTCTGCACCGGCCCCGGCAGCTGCGCAAACCATCCGCTCGCCGTCTGGATCACACTGACCAGTGGCGGCAGGATCGTATTGGCGATCTCCGCCAGCTTTTCTCCCAGAGGGACAAGGGACTGCTGCAGCTTTCGGGTGTTGGACTCCATCTCCTGCATGGGCGTGGTCGTTGCATCAAACAGGCCCTGTGCGGAACCCTTCACGCTATCATAGGTACTTCCTACCGAGGTCAGGGACGTGATGAATTTCAGGTTCCCGTCCTCGGCCATCGTACCAAAGGCCAGCGCCGCAAGGTTTAAGGCTTCCTGCTGATTCGTACACCCGGCGATATCCGCCACAATGGAGTCAATGACCTGTTTCTGGGTAGCACCGCCATTTTGCCAAGAGGTAAACAGCTCCTGTGTTTTCGTGGAGAACATGCCGATGGACTCCCCAATGGTGCCGTCCACCAGACGGGTGGTGACCTCATTGATGGCATCGTTGACCTTGTCAAGGTTGTAAGCGCCGTTCTTCAGACCATTGTCCAGCAGCTGGAAATACTCCGAGGCAGAATACCCGGCCTGTGCGAATTTACCCGCATACTCGGAAAGGTTATCCCCCAGTTCATTGGTCTTATCCAGACCGTTCTGGGTACCCACCACGATGTAGTCCATCGCCTGCTGAGCGGTCAGACCGTACTGCTGCATGAGGGAATTGACGCCTCGAAGGGTCTCATTCATGTCAATGCCGTACAGTTCCTCTAAAGTGATCGCCTGCTGGGTCAGGTTGGTCAGATCGGTTTCACTCAAATCCCCAAGGTTCTTTTTGACCATCAGAACCGCATTGGCCACAGCGTCCATACTTTCGCCCACACCGGCAGAGTACACGTTTTTAATGACATTTGCGGACTGCTCCGCTGCCTGTCCCGTCTCTCCAAAGTAAGCATTCACCTTGGTCACGGCGTTCTCGGTATCGGTATAGGCATCCAGTGCCTTATCCCCGATTTCCTGTATCTTATCGCCCACGGCAGACAGCTGATCCGCTGCCTGCATCAGCGCAGCGCCTTTCGTGTTTTCAGCAATCTGGCCCACATCGTCCGCTGTATTTTCCGCAGCGTCTCCGGCCTCTCTTAACTGCTGGATCAGGTTTTGGATCGCCTGCCCGTCATCCACCGTGTCCAGAGCGTCCGTCAGCTGGCGGATATCGGCTTTCCCTCCTGTGGCAGACTTTCCGATCTTCTCAAGGGCCGTCCGCAGCTGGTCAGAATTCGCCGTACCATTTTTAATCGCAGAGGTCAGCCGACTGCCAAGGACATCCGCATAGTCATCGACTTCCGTTCCCGTAGCAGCAAACAGTTTTTCCAGCCGTGCGGTATTCTGGGAAAGGGCATCCTGCTCTGTCTGCAAATCGGAAAGGTCAGCCTTATATTTGTTCAGCTTTCCACGGGTTTCCTCAATCTCCCGCTGGAACGCCTGATACTTATCCGCCCCAATATCCCCACGGGCAAAGGCTGCGGCCACCTGCTCCTGTGCGGCTTCCAGAGCCGACAGTTTTTCTTCCGTCTGGCTTATCGCCTGAGCCAGCAGTTCCTGCTTCTGCGCCACCAGCACCGTATTGGAAGGATCGAGTTTTAGCAGACGGTTTACATCATTTAAGGCAGACTGTGTTTTCGTGATAGAAGAATTGACGCTCTTCAGCGCCTTATCAAGCCCTGTGGTATCGCCACCGATCTCAACTGTGATACCCTTAATCCGGTTCGCCACAACCCTCACCTCCTTAAAAATGGGCATGAAAAAAGCCCGGATTGCTCCGAGCATGAAAAAAGCACCGATTATTTCTAACCGATGCTGCCTCAGAACTTATCGAAGTCCTCCTGAGTGGCAAGCCGCTTATATTTCACGCCGTCATTGGATTTTTCCGTCCACATATCCAGAACCAGCCCAATCGTAAGCAAATCCAGATCCCGGATGGAAATCCCCAGTTCCACGCTTCGCAGAAGGAACAGCGGCGTGGTCATTTCCCGCTCACTTCTGCCAATCTTTTTTTTGACGTCACATCCGTCACAAGGTTCTCGCCCCACAGTTCCAGAATCTGCGGCAGCACCTCATAAATGGAGAACATATCGAACTGATCCAGCCAGTCCTCTATGTTCGCCGGTATGCTGTTGTCCGCATGGTAGGCCATCACATAGGCCACGTTCTCAAAAATCTCCAGGTCCTCGATCTGCAGCTCCTCACCGTTTTCCGTCTTTCCCCTATAGGATTTTTCCAGCTTGGACAGATCCTTGAAAATATCCCTCTTAAACTTCGCCCGATACAGGCGGGGGATCGTGGCAGAGGAACGGAACGGCACCTTCTTCCCGCTGATTTCTATCTCACGCTTGATCATACGCTACCTCCCTGACCAGTTGTTTCTTCCGGTTCATCTTCAGTCGGTGTGTACACTGCCTTATACCAATTCGCATAAGTACCGGCATCTGTTGTATCGCCGGTTCTGGCTTTGACCAGCCCATCGGAACGGGGATCGGCGGTAATGGACAGTGTCTCTGTACCCGGTTCAATCGTATCTTCCTTCGTTTCCGACTCGATAGACGGGCGGGAGGCAGAACAGTTATATAGCACATGGCGGATAGCGTTCACATCCCCGTCAAATTCAAAAAGCAGGGCAAATTTCACACTCTCGCCGACTCCACTGTTTTCGACCAGCACCCCTTTTGCATCCAGCTTCTCCTGAAGGATCTCCGTGCGGAACCACTCCGGGATCAGGGCAATCTCCAAATCGCCGCTGTAACCGTTATTGGTCACACTACGGAAGTAAACAATACCATCCGCATAGAATGGGCTGGTTTCACCCTCTGCATCCAAGCTGATACTCACTGCGCCGGGGATTGCCTTCGGCTCCGCATACGAAAAGGTGGTCGTGCCATCGGAATCCGTCTCGGTCAGCTTTGCAGCGTGGACATTTTTCAAGTTATACTTGACCTTGTTTCCCATAAAAATCAAACCTCCATTTCAAACGAGTAGAGGACTTCATAGAGTTTCTCGCTCTCGATCCAGACCTCTGTTTTGTCATAAAATATACCGTGCGTATCCAACACGGCTTCCAGTTTCTGTTCGACAGACAAATCTTTGCTGTCTGTGTACAGTTCGATATTCACACTGCTGACCTTCAGATAAACCTTCCCGTCTGCGGAAAAGTTATCGCTCTGGGGCAGAAGGTAGCAGATGAACGGAGGATCGGGGGATTCCCCTTCCGCAAAGTGGTCATAGGCAAAAGGGATGCCCGTTTCCTCCAAAAGTTTCACCAAATCATCCATTTGTCAGGCTCCTCTCAATCTCACGCTCCAGCTGCTCAATTCCAGCCTCTTCCGCAGCAGCAATGTGGGGCCTTGCAGCTACCCGGCCACCGCCACGCTTCGCATGGCCATACTCCAGCAGATGAGCAAGCTGATACCGGTTCCGTGAATGCACGGTTACCTGTAGGGCATTGGAACTTTCCTTTGTGGTTTTCACAGCCCAGCTTTTTGCGTAGTCCCCGGTATTCCTTGGTGCGCTGGCTTCAATATCCTTCCGGACAGCCGTACCTGCCTTTTTCACCGCGTCCTTCATATCCTCCGTGGCCAATTCTGCGTACTCGTTCAGCTGCTCCATTACAGCAGCGGAAAGCTGGCTGATAGAAATTTTCCTTCCCATCGCTACCGCCTCACTTTCTCACAGGACAGCTTGATACTCTTGCGCCTGTAGTTCATATGATCCACAGCGGCGATGTTGTAAAGCTCCCCATTGAATTCCACCCGGAAATGGGTACTATCAATTTCAGCCGCCTTTTTGCACCAGCGGATCGTAAAATCAATATTGGAGTCATCCACCACCATCCCTGCGTCAGTCTGTTCTTTCCCGGCCTCGCCGCTGACCGTCGCATAACAGGTATAGAAAGGCTGCCATTCATTCCGGCGGTTTCCGATGGCATCGGTGACCACCGTACTCTTTGATATGAAAATCCTGACATTCAGCAGTTCAATTTTCATCAGAAAGCCTCCTTCCTTGAGCCAAACAGAAGGGAGCGGATTGTCAGAGCCAAATCATGATGGTCCGCTTCCTCCCGGTGTTCATAGAAATATGCGGCTGCATACATGACAGCAATTTTTACGGTCCCATCCTTTTCCAAATCCGTTGTTTCATCAGCCCGGAGGACATCCCGGCAAAGCTGCTCCGCCGATGCTATAAAACCCGTAATCAACTGGTCATCATCTTCATAATCAACCCGAAGATACTGTTTCATCTCTTCCAGCGTTACCACCATCATCCTCACCTCCAACAGGGTGGAAGGGCATGGCCGCTATCCTCACGCCCTTCCATAGTTATCTGTATCCTTAACCCGCAGATCCGGCTTTCTGTACCAGCACCTTAACAGCCTCTGGAAGGATCATCTTGCCGTCCACTCTCTGGGAACCAAGGAAGCCCACCTGACCGTTTGCCGCATACAGTTCGTTCAGGCGTTTAAAGGAACGCCCCTGGCGGTCTGCGATCCAATAATAAGAGAAATCACCAAAAGCGATGGTCTTCGCCCCGGCCGCAATGGCAGGCATATAAGCGGAGGTTTTCACCGGCCGGCCAAGCATCGTATCCGGCGTACCGGCTACCAGGGACGGCTGCCACAGGTACTGGCCGTTGTTATCCTTCAGCTTGCGGATAGCCTTGATGGTGGAGTCGTTCAAAACCCATACCGCATTTTTACGGTACGGGGATTTCAGAGAGTAGAACAGATCTATCAGTTCATCCGCTGTCACCGCAGTAGCGGATGCCGCCGTCACACCGGTTTCCGCACCGCCAGAGGCAGCCAGGATTCCCAGAGGCTTTCCGATACCGTCCCCGGTAAAGAAGGCTTCCTCTTCTTTGGTTCCGATCCTTCTCGCAAACTCCCTGGCAATATAGGACTCCAGGTCAAATACACTGTCATTTAACAGTTCCTCGGAAACCTTGATCATCGTTCCCAGCTTGTAGGCTCCAATGGATACCTGCGCAAAGGAGTCATCGCTTTCCGTGTAGGCTCCCTCCTCATCGATCCAGGAGGCAGTTCCCTTGGATGCCACCACCGGGATCTTCCGGTCGCCGCTGGATGTCTGGATCACCTTTGCAAGCTGGCGGAAGATATTTTCTTCCTCCAGCGCCTCCACCAGAGTACGCTCATATTCATCCGGCACCAGATAGCCGCCTTCGGAATCCGTCCCGATCTGCAGCGCATTCACTACAGAAGGCATCGGTGCTTTGGAACGCATCATGTTCCAGAAGTTCTGGCGGTACTCATCCGCCGCACGGCCAGTTTTAGCCTTCTCCTTGCCGTTCATAGGCTTACCCGTCAAGGGCTTGTTCACCGGGCGGTTCAGTTCTGCATCCAGTGCCTCCTGGCGTTCCAGGCGGGCAATCTCCTTGCCCAGGTCGGTGATCTCCTGCTCCATGCGGGTGTAGGCGGCATCATCCTCGGCAGATAGGATGCCTTTATCGTTTCTATGGGAATCCAAAAATGCCTTTGCGGCTTCCCAGGCTTTGGCTCGCTTCTCGCGCAGTTCAAGAATCGTCATTGTGGTATCCTCCTTAATTTTTCAAAAGATTGAGCCGCTCGTAGAGACTGTCTACGGAGCGGCCCTTGGGTTTGGAATCTTCAATTTTCTTAGGGTTGGTCCTGCACTTGGCTGCAATCTTATCCATGAGGGAGTTAACCACAGCCGCTTTGGAATAGAGCATGGACACCGCAGGCGGCTCCATGTCCTCCGGTACATCGGAGCGTTTGAGAATATCATCGGCAAAGCCAAGCTCCACCGCCTTGTTCGCGTCCATCCAGGTCTCAGCGTCCATCAGATGGGACAACTTGGCGCGGGACAGCCCGGTCTTGATTTCATAGGCGTTGATGATGGAATCCTTCACGCTGCCAAGCATCTCGATGGCTTTCTGCATCTCTGCGGTATCACCCATGGCCACAGTCATGGGATTGTGGATCATCATCATGGACACCGGCGATACCAGCACCTTCGTGCCAGCCATCGCAATAACCGAGGCGGCGCTGGCTGCGATACCATCGATCTTCACAGTCACGTTGTGCGGATAGTCCATCAGCATGTTATAGATCTGGGCAGCCGCTACACAGTCCCCGCCTGGCGAGTTAATCCAGACTGTGATGTCTCCGCTTCCGCCCATCAGTTCCTCTTTAAAAAGCTGCGGCGTGACGTCATCGTCAAACCAGCTTTCCTCGGCGATGGTGCCGTTCAGGAACAGCGTCCGTTCCGCCTGGTTCTTCCACTTCCAGAACTTCTTCATCGGGGTTTTCCTCCTTTCCCGTTTGTGTATCTGCAAAAGCGCCCGCATTCCCCAGCGGGAGCATATTGCCATTGATCAGGTACAGGTCTCCGCCTTCCTCGGCAGGGATGCGGTCCATGTTCTCCAGTTCCCGGATATCGTTGGCGCTCATCCAGCCGTTCTGCCTTGCCGTAGCGTAGCCGGTCATCCTGCTGGCATAATCGCCCCGGAGCAGCCCCTCCACGTTGAACTTGGCAAAATAACTCTTCTTTTCCTCCGGGGAAAGCAGTATCCTCTGAATGGACTGCTCCCATCGCACCAGCCAGGGTTCCAGCGTGTATTTCACGAACTCCAGAGACTGCTGCTCAATATTAGAAAAGCTCGACTTCTCCAGGTCGCCCACCATGTGGGGCGGCACCCGGAAAATCCGGGCGATCTCATTGATCTGAAATTTTCTGGTTTCCAGAAACTGCGCCTGTTCCGGCGAGATGCCGATGGGCGTATATTTCATGCCTTCCTCTAAGACAGCGATCTTATTGGCATTGCCGCTGCCTCCAAAGGTGGACTGCCAGCTTTCCCGGACACGCTGCGGGTCTTTGATGGTACCCGGATGCTCCAGGACGCCGCCAGGGGCCGCACCGTTTGCAAAGAACTTCGCCCCGTATTCCTCACAGGCAATCGCCATGCCGATGGCGTTCTTTGCCATAGCGATAGGGGAATACCCCACCAGCCCGTCAAAGCCAAGCCCTGGGATATGCAGCACATCGGAGGGTTGCAGCCGGACAAGGCTGCCTTTAACTGTGGGCGCGTCATCCATGCTGACGGTGTATTCGTAATAAAGCTGTCCATTGCTGTCACGATTTACTGTCATCCGGTCCGGCATCAGCGGGTAGAGGGCAATCACCTCTCCTTTACCGTTACGGATGATCTGTGCGTAAGCATTGCCCCACAGCAAAAGGTGGGTCATGAGCGTTTCCCGGAACACGAAGGAACTCATCTCCGGGTTTGGCTCGTCATGCAAAAGCAAGTACAGCGGATGGTCGATGGCTTTCTCTTTACCGCCGTCCTCCTTGTATCGGTAGAGGTGCAGCGGCAGGCCTGCCACTGCCTCTGCCAGAATACGGACACAGGAATACACTGCCGTCATCTGCATGGCAGACCGTTCATTGACACGCTTGCCAGCAGAACTTCCTCCAAAGAAAAAGCTGTATGCACTGCCTGTAGTGCGGTTCTGGGGCTTATCCCTGGAACGGAAAAGCCCGGAAAAGATACCCATATCAAATCACCGTCCTTTCAGATAAACAAAAGGCCCCGGCTGTCATAAACCGAAGCTCCCGTATCATTCCCACAGCGGATCGCCCGGTCAAGCCCCATAATAGTGGCAATCGCACCGTCAATCTTCTCTGTGGATTTTTCCTTGTCCGCCTTGATGTTGCCGGCTGGGTCGGTACGGATGAAGATGTTGTCCATCATCCACCGCAGCACCGGGTGTCCGCCGTGGGCGATTTTCTCCTCCAGCACCAGCTTCATCAGTTCCTTGGTCGGCGGGGACATATCCTTAAAGCCCTGCCCGAAGGGGACTACCGTAAAGCCCATGCCCTCCAGGTTCTGCACCATCTGCACAGCGCCCCAGCGGTCAAAGGCAATTTCCCGGATATTGAACCGCTCGCCCAACTGTTCGATGAATTTCTCAATGTAACCGTAATGCACCACGTTCCCTTCTGTAGTCATCAGCGTCCCCTGGCGCTCCCACAGGTCGTAGGGAACATGATCTCTGCGGACACGGAGGTCAAGCGTTTCCTCCGGTATCCAGAAGTATGGCAGGATGTAGTATTTATCCTCCTCATCCAGCGGCGGGAACACCAGCACAAAAGCCGTGATGTCCGTAGTGGATGAAAGATCCAGACCGCCGTAGCAGATGCGCCCTTCCAGGTCATCCTCGGAAACCGGAAAGGCGCAGGCGTCCCACTTGTCCAGCGGCATCCAGCGGACGGACTGCTTCACCCACTGGTTGAGCCTTAACTGCCGGAAAGCGTTCTCCTCGCCGGGATTCTGCTGGGCGGATTCACAAGCGGCTTTCACCTTATCAATGCCCACCGTGATGCCAAGGGAAGGATTGGCCTTTTTCCACGCCTTGGGGTCTGTCCAATCCTCATCCTCTGCCGCTCCGTAAATGACAGAATAGAAAGTAGGATCGACCTTCCTGCCTTCCGCAATGTCGATGGCCTTTTGATGCACCTCATAGCAGATGGAGTTGGTGTCGTTTCCGGCAGTAGTGATCAGGAAATACAGCGGCTGCATCCTGGCGTCCCCGGAGCCTTGGAGCATGACGTCAAAGAGCT
This sequence comes from Pseudoflavonifractor sp. BSD2780061688st1 E11, assembly GCF_005844125.1. Taxonomy (NCBI): domain Bacteria; kingdom Bacillati; phylum Bacillota; class Clostridia; order Eubacteriales; family Oscillospiraceae; genus Pseudoflavonifractor; species Pseudoflavonifractor sp. BSD2780061688st1 E11. Next base: position 45,436 of record NZ_SPHM01000009.1, on the reverse strand, counting down.
TTCGGTTGGGCTGGGTATGCAGCTCATCAAAAATCACACCGTGTGTATTGAAACCATGTTTGTTGGCTACATCTGCCGACAGCACCTGATAGGAGGAATTGGTGGGCAGATAGGTGATCTTCTTCTGGGATTCCAGGATCTTTACCCGCTTGGAAAGCGCTGGGCAGAACCGCACCATATCCACAGCCACATCAAACACAATCTTTGCCTGGTTACGGTCGGCGGCACACCCATACACCTCGGCCCGTTCCTCGCCGTCCCCACACAGGAGCAGGAGCGCCACAGCGGCGGCAAGTTCCGACTTGCCCTGTTTCTTGGGGATCTCGATATACGCTGTATTGAACTGACGGTAGCCATTAGGCTTTAACACGCCGAACAGGTCACGGATGATCTGTTCCTGCCAGTCGATCAGTTCAAAGGGCTTTCCCGCCCAGGTACCCTTTGTATGACAGAGAGACTCGATGAACATCACCGCATAATCGGCGGCGTCTTTATCGTAGTGCGAGGTCTTCGCCATGAACTTTGTGGGCTTGTATTTCTTCAGCTTTCGCATAGACACCACCTCCCGAATGGCATAAAAATAAGCCGCATTGCTGCGACTTTCAAAATGGTTCTGTACGAGAGAAAGAGCCATGCGGCTCGTTCTCTGTTGGTTTTCTTTACTGCTGCATCGCCCAGGCGATGGCGTGGCCGTCATCCTCGAACTCAACCCCGCTGGCTGCTCTCAGCCCGATCATCCCTTCGCAGGTGTGATCATCGGTAAGGAACTCGTATGCTGCGCCGAAGTAGCAGGGCTTGTTTCTCCCGTTGTAGTAGTATCCGGCAAGAAGAACCTTGTCTCCAAAATTCAGCGTTTTGCCGTCCATGCCTGAGAACCGCATCTCCAAATCCTCGGTTGTTGTGGGGTTCGGCAGTCTGTACTTTTTCATCGCTTCGTTGATCGTCATGATTTTACCCTCCGTGTCCTGCGCCGTTTTTTAAATGCCCTTGCCCCAAGAAAAGCCTTTTTCGGCTCTCTTGGAAATCATCATCTTCCGGAGCTCCATGAACTGCTCGTAGCTGATGCGGTAGGCGCTGTATGCGCGGCAAATGCTAATGTGGGCATCTTTGAGGTCCTTCTCAGTCTTGATGTTCTCAACCTGTGTTCTAAAGGCGTTGTAGGCTTTCATGTTGGCGTCCTCCGTTTTCTTTGTTTTCCCTTTCGGTGTGTACATATTCGCTCTAAAAGCACATATTATCAAGTCAATTCTGAGCATAATCTGCACAAAGATGGGAGGAACAAATTGTGTATATCACTCCTGTGTATGACGGTGGATCGTCTCGATGATCTGTTCCTGTTCAGATGGCTCCACACCGATGGACTGGAGCGCCTGCCGGGTGCCGCAGTCTGGGCAGATGAACGTTTTGTTGTCCTCCCGTGAAAGCGCCGGAACGCCATGGTAGGTTCTGCCACACAGTGGGCAAACCGCTATCCGGATCACATTATCCTTCATATCCGCATACCTCCCTGCATTTGTCGTAAGCGTCAACCAGAATGTTTTTGTCGAAGCAGAAGGTATCATACCCTTCCAAGCAAGTCCTCATGTAGAAATTACTCGGAATGCCAATCGGCCTGTCCTCATGCATGATGTAGGCAAAGGCCGTCACCGTCCTGCGCTTCCCCGTGCGGATGCCTTTGTACTGAAGTTTAATGTCCCGCTTGTAATAGAAATTGGGGAATCCCTCGTAGCGGTCGAGGGCGGCTTCATCGGTCGCCGTCACCTCCCAGATCACCACAGGGACCGTACCGCCTTCGCTTTTCTCGATGGTCAGGTAGGAGCCGGTCTTACTCCCCTTAAAAAGCAGTTCCCAGCCCTTAAGATTTGCCGTACCGAGGATTGTGGCGTGCGGGCAGCGCATCCGCATCTGACCAACATTGAGGTTACTTCCATAAGCAATGTAATATCTCTTCATCTTTCAAGCACCCCTTTCTGCCCAAGCCACCAGCCTTGAACCCTCTTCTTCCGCATTTGCGGTAAATCTGTCCATTTCTGCCTTGTCCATGAAATACTTTAGGAACGGGATGCCTTTCGCCGTTTCGTACATCGCCTTAACGGTATATCCCATTCTCCTCATTTTCGCAGTATCCTTAATTGTCAAATGCATATCCGCATCTCCTTTCCGAAGGGATCACCCTTCTACCACCTTAAGACCGCCGAGGCGGTCAAGGGTAAGGTGGCAGGAGGCTAACTCCTGCGTGTCCTTCAAGCGGCTGCTCTACCGTGCCGGAAGGCTGTGTCCCCAGAAAGATTGCGGGTCAGAAAATCTCTGGCCGTTGCGAACTCCTCGCCGATGAAGCCCAGGCGGAGGAGCCAGGTGCGCATGGCGTATTTGGGGTTCTCGTTCTGCTGGGGCTTAGGGCTTGCCGTCCGCACATCCTTTGCCATTTGGCTTAAGGCCAGGCAAAGCTGGATGTAGCTTTTAAGCTGCCCCGCGTGGATGCCGCCCCTGCGCTCGGCTGTCGGCTCATCAAACTGGAAGAGCCGGAACTCGACCGTGCCTTTGGTAAAGGTGGCGTGGAGGTTGAGCATATGGTAGCGGCTGTCGTTGTAATGGTGGTTTCTTCCGTAGCTTGCGCCGTTGCTGTTGTACCAGATGTCTGCAAGCTGTGACATTGTGCGGGGCTTCCTGCGATTGACCTGCTCCAAAAACTGTGGGTCTACCGTGCGGCAGTAACGGTTCATGCGGCCCCGGTCAAGTTTCAGTGCCTCGGCGATCAGGCTTTCATGGCTCGCCATAATATTGGCAAGGTTCCGAAGGCTCTGCGGCGTGTGCCCCTGCGCTCCGATGTGGATGTGAACTCCACAGCCACGGCTGGCGTCGCTTTTCGCTCCGGCATGTCTGAGCTGCCTGCAAAGCTCCTGCAGGGTTTCGATGTCGCCGTAGGTCAGGATCGGGGTGACCAGTTCGCATTCCTGTTCTTCCGGTCCTGCGATGGAAACGTCCTTCTGGAATTTCCACTCGCGTCCCTGACTGTCCCATGCGCTCCAAGTGCTGTACCCGTTGCGGCCGGCAGTGTTCTCATATCTGCCTGTGCCGAAGTAGGTGGCGGCAACCTTCGCAGCCTTCTGCCGGGTGATATTGTTCATTTCCACCTCAACCCCGATAGTCTGCGTTTTCATCTCTGCAATCTGCCTTGCTGTTTTCTCATTCATTCTGAAATCCTCCGTTTTTTCTGCCCTGCGGCTGTGTGTTTTCCCTTTCGGTGTACACATATTCGCTCTAAAAGAGGATAATAGCAAGTTAATTCCGCACTATATATTACACAATGATTCCGGGCAGAATTTGTGTGTTTTACAGCTTATTTTTATTTCCAAAACCTGCTGCCGTAAGCTGAACCCCCAGCCGGAACCCATCCTTAAAGCCCTCCAGGATCTGATGGCTTTCCAGTTCAGAACGGTTATCCATGAGCCGCTCAAGGATCTTTTTCCCGTCCTCATCCAGTAGCTGTGTCAAATGCTCTGTATCCCGATAAACCTGCTCACTGCATTGTTCCATCTCAGGAGTCTTATCATTCCGGTTCTCCCATGGCACAATCCTGCCAAAATAGAGCTGCTCCAAAATATCCTGTTCCATTGCTCATTCCTCCTCATCCGTACAGAATGCTTTCCCCAATTTCAATTCCGTATATATTTTCATGTACCGATTTTGCTCACTGCCTTCGGAGTTCATCATTGCGTGAAAGAAAAACTGCTCTGCCTCCGCACGGCTGTACCATTCTTTGGTTCTGCCATAACAAACTGTTTTGACCACAGGAATTTTCCGGACAATATCCTCCCCATAGACCACGTTCAGGCCACTGCCATTATCCCAGCGCATAAGGAGGAAACCGGTGTCATCCACACCTTTGACGGTGCCTTTTGTACCGGCAGGCGGAGCCTGCACATCATCCATCTGCACCAATTCCACACGGGTGCCGGCGGGATATTCCCGGCGGATGCTTTCCACAATCTCTCTACTTGGAAACTTCATGGTTCACACCCCCATCCTTGAAAGCCGAGGACCCGGTCAGATTCTTCAGCAGGATCTTGCGCTCCGCTTTATATTCGCTGCCGATAAATCCCAACCGCAGCAGAAAACAGCGGAATGCGTATTTCTCATTCTCCACCGGTTTCTCAGTCGCTGTTACCCGCTTGGCATTCCTGCTCATCTCGCAGAGTGCGGAAATGAAGTGGGTGTAGGCTTTAGCAGCATCGGAATCGGGCAGTTCCTCGAACCAAGGAAACGCCACCCGGTCCTCCATGATTTCAAAGGAAAGCTCGCTGATCCCCAAAGCTTTCCGTATCAGTTTGCCCTTGGCTTCCAGCAGCTTAGTAAGATTGCCCAACGATACCTTATCAAGCGGGATTTCCACCGTAAGCCCCACGTTTGCCTCCTGTGGCTCGGTTTTACTTGCCTTGGATAATTCCTCTGCCCTTGCGTTAAGCCATGCCTGTGCCATTTCTGCGGGTGCTGCAACGATCCCCCGGTCAGCAAGCTGCTCCAGCAGGTTTTCCACCTCCCCGCTGTCGGCCCGGTCATCAAATTCCAGCGTACCTTCTTTCGTTACTGTAAAGTAGCCGATTTCGTAAGCGGCGCTCGGCATTCCTTTGTACTGCGGCCTGACCTCCAGGATTTCCCCGATGGCTGTTACCAGCGCCTTCCTTTCCGCGCCTGTTCTGTGAAATTCAATTCGCATTCCCTGTACCTCCTTGTTTTTCGGTACTACATTAATCACTCTAAGCAGCGGAAATAGCAAGCGAATCCGGCACAAAATATGTCACAACAAAAAGTCCGGGAATTGTGAGTAGTACACAATGCCGGAAAGCACGAAATAGACGTTGGGGAGCGCCACGCCGTTGCCCCACATTTTATATTCTGCGCTGTCGGAGTGGGGATTTTTCAGCCACTTGATGATCTGGTTCCGGCTCTTGGGTCTGGAGGACTTCCCCATGACGGAGCGGTGTATCTCAAACACCTCTGTCCAGAACTCGATCTCCTCCTCAGACGGCTCATCGGTTTCAAGCCCGGTGCACCACCAGTCCGGGAACCCCTGCAGCCTTGCGCACTCGGTGGGCGTCAGCCTGCGTACAATGTATTCTGGCTCTGTCTCGTTCACTACAGGCGGGTCTTTATAGTCCCTTGCCATCAAGGTCGGGGACTGTTCCTTAAGCATCTGGGTGTAAGTGCCGGTGGTCATGCAGTAGGCTACGGCGTGACGATCAGCAGCATCCAGCGTAAAGGATACATCCTCATTCACGCCGCTGCCCTGGGGACCGTTCTTTTCCGCCCTGCCAATCATGGAACCCTGCAGGGCCACCACGGCCATGCCTCCCTGATTGCAGGTAGGATTTCCGCCGTTCGCATCCAGGCATCTGGAAGTTTCCGCTTCGTAGAAGCCGCTCTTGGGATTCTCGGATTTCATGGCGTTGCTGTCTTTAGAGCAGATGCCATATACTTTGACCGCCAGTTCATTACACCGGGTCTCGCCCACATCGCAGGTATTCAGTGTGTTCGCCACATCGGAGGCTTTCCACTGCGGTTCTTCATCGGGAGAGTGGGGCCGGGTACCTTTCACAAACGGCACGAATACCGTCTGGTCGTTGTTGCAGCCAAGCGTAGCGGATTTGTTATCCTGGATCAGTGCACCTTTGCCGCCGCCCTCACAGCCAGAGCGGATCTTCAGCGTCTTGGGTGTCTCCACCACAAAGGGCTGGTTGTTTCCGCCTGTGCCATAGGTAGACATGACCGTGGGGGCTGTCTCCAGCGGGCCGGTGTATCTGGTGTCCTGGCTATGGTTTTCATAAACCGCCGCCGGCACCGTACCGGTACGGAGAGTAGGCGAGGTCTCCTCCTCATACCCGATGCCCCTGGCCTGTGCGGAATGCTCGGTACAGAAACCGGCTGCCCCCATCACGCAGGGAGGATGCCCGTGGTTTTCTGCCCGGAGCGTTGCCGCAACGTCCTCCGTCACATCCATGCGGCTGCCGCCCTGGTCGTTTAAGCAGACGCAGCCTGACGCTCCAGCGCCTTCCGCAAAAGTTCCGGCAGTTCCTTGCCACGGGCGGAAGCCCTGCGGAGTATACCCAGACACGCCTTCGGACTCAAATAGTATTTTTCCGGCACTCCCGCCTGCAAAATCTGCGACAAGGTAGATACGTTTTCTGCGCTGGGGAACTCCCCAGTACTGCGCATCAAATACCCGCCATGCGAGACTGAAATCGTCTGCCACGATTTCCCCGGCGTTTGCCCATCTCTCAGGTCGAGGAGTATGAATTTCGTATCCTTTGACCGAGCAGATTTCTTCGAGGACGGACTGGAAGTCCGCGCCCTTGTTGGAACTGAACGCGCCAGGGACGTTCTCCCAGACGATATACCTCGGATATTTTCCATCGGTTGCACACCTCATTTCTTTTACAATCCGTATTGCCTCATAAAAGAGGTTACTCCGTGAGCCGCCAAGCCCGGCTCTTTTCCCGGCAATGCTCATATCCTGGCAGGGCGAGCCGAAGGTGATGATGTCCACCGGCTCTACCTCTGCGCCGTCCATCCGGGAGACATCGCCGTAATGCTTCATAAAAGGCAGCCGCTTTGTGGTCACCCGGATGGGGAACGGCTCAATCTCCGATGCCCAAACGGGGGTAATGCCGGAGAGCAAGCCGCCCAGGGGGAAGCCGCCGGAGCCGTCAAAGAGGCTGCCGAGGGTCAGTTTGTCATGGATCATTGACAACACCCCCATCCCAGAAATCAAAAAATGCGCTGTTCTGCGAGAGTTCCGCATAACGCGCACATTTTCCAGCGACTTTTCTTTCAATCCAATCCGGTGCTTTTCCAGTATCGTTATATCTCCCATACTGTCCAAACATACAAAGCATTCCAATATTCCGCGCTTTTACTGCATCTTCAAAGGTATCAAAATAGCCAAGGTGTATCTCTTGCTGGCAGATTTTTATTCTTGCCCGGAATTTGCGCCTTGGCGGATAATAACTCACGCCACTGACACCGGAAGTATTATTTTTCTGCAGCGGCTGGTTCATCTGGTTCTGCTGATGTGTACAATAACGGATATTGCACCTGCGATTGTCAAATGTGTCCAGATTTATATGGTCTATTTCATAGCCTGGCCTGTGTTCAAACAGATAATCATGGAGGGTTCGTCCCTTACAGTCAATCACATAATATTGGCTGCCATTTCCTTTGCTGCCCAGATAAAATTTAACTGTACGAATCTTTTCGACCATATCGGCATCTATCACAAAAATCTGACCGCTTGCCAGTTCCCCATAGGCTACAAGGCCGTCTTCAGAAAACCGATATTTTACATTACTCATCTGCAATTACCTCCGCCATATCAAGTGCCTGTTCGTAGGTATGTTCCTTTCCATCCCGGATCAACAGCACACCATCCGCACTGTTGCCATGCTGGTTCATGTAACGCATAACTGCCACATCTACAAACTTTGGTTCCAGTTCCACCCCATAACAGATCCGCCCGATCTGGTCACAGGCAATCAGCGTGGATGCTGAACCCAGAAACCCATCCAGTACGATTCCATTTACCTGTGTGCTTTGCTGTATCAGATACGCAATGAGAGGAACAGGTTTACTGGAAGGATGACCATGTCCGTCCTCTTTTGAATTCTTGATTCCATCAAATTCAAAGACGGCTTTCTGTTTCTGGTCTCCATACCACTTGTGCTTTCCATCCTTTCTCCAGCCAAAGATGATCGGTTCCATGTTGAACTTCCAGTCTGTCCGCATCAGCGGAGCCCTGGGCTTTTTCCAGATGAGTCCGGCGCCGACCTTGAACCCGGCATCCTCAAAGGCGTCATAAAACACACGCGCTTTCATAGTGGCGTAAAATTCATAGATAGAAGCGTCAATGGCCATGGCATCTTTGAAGTTCGTAAATGCTTTCATGAGGAACTCGTAGGCCTGGGCATCCTCCAGATCGTCGTTTGCGATCCGCCCGGACTGGCTCTCCAGTTTAACAAAATACGGGGCGTCCGTGCAGACCAGGTTGACCTTCGTGTCTCTAAGAAGCAAACGGAACGTCTCCGGGTCTGTGGAATCCCCGCAGATGACGGTATGTTTTCCAAGCCGCCAGATGTCACCTGCTTTGGAAAAGCAGGGCTTCTCCAGTTCCGCTTCCACATCGAAGTCATCTTCCTTCGCCTCATCATCTGTACCAAACAGGTCTGCCAGTTCCTTTTCATCAAAACCGGTCAGCAGGGGATCAAAGTCCATACCCTGCAAGGACTCAATCTCCACCCGCAGAAGTTCCTCATCCCATCCGGCATCCATCGCCATGCGGTTGTCCGCAATGATATAGGCTTTCTTCTGCGCTTCCGTCATTTCATCCACAAAAACGCACGGAACTTCTTTGTATCCTTCTGCCTTTGCGCCGATAAGACGTCCGTGTCCTGCCAGAACGTTGTAATCTCTATCAACAATAATCGGATTTACAAATCCAAACTCCCGTAAAGAAGCCCGAAGCTTGTTTATCTGCTCCGGGCTGTGTGTCCTTGCATTATTGATATATGGGACAAGCCGATTAATATCAACCAACTGGAATTCTGTAATTGTTTTATGTTCCATGCTGCACCTCCTTCGGCAGAATTGTACGGATTCTTTGGACGATTTTTGAAATAGTCGAATGTGAAACATTATTTATCCGCCCTAATTCGCACATAGACATTCCGAAATGCTCATACAGAATATATAATGTGAGCCAGTCTGCTAACGGTATGGCTAATTCATGTTTGGCGGCATGCGGATCAAACAATCCCGTACTAATCGCATGAGCATTATTTTCAGCAACTGTACACCATTCGAGATTTGAGAGGGCATTATTCTGTTTGTTGCCATCTTTATGGTTTACTACAAGATTTTGCCTTTCTCCAATCCACGCATTTAGCATCATTCTATGTGCCTTAAGATGTTTTTTGATTCCATCTATCGTGATGCGATACGTAACATAGCCATACTTATCGATTGATCCGTTTAGTTTCATTATCCTGTATTTTTCAACTAAATTTCCTGCCTTGGAATACTGTCTGTGACAAATTGAATAGAAGTTCCCGTAGCGATCACAAACATAACAATCGTTCTCTGGGCAAAAATGATAATCATCCACACCGAGAGTCTTCATCTGTTCATCAACCCAAATTAATGCTCCTTCCGAATGAGATGTAGTTTTCATCGCACCAGCCCCCATTCCGCAAATTTCTCAAAACCGCCAAGGATCTGGATGTATCTCCGGGCCGTCTCCACGATCTCAGCGTAGGGAACACCGTCCACTGTATCATCCCCGATGGCGCAGCACAGTTCCACTGGCTTTCCGGTTTCCTGCGCTTTGAGCCAAGCGTAGATGTTCACAGACACATCCGCTTTGGAGAGGTCTTTCCCATGAAGCCCGCCGCCCGTCACCGAATCGGCCATGTCGCTACCCAGTTTCCGATTGGTGGCGCCTGCGTCCACATCCGTGCCGCCTGTCCAGTCGCCCAGGGGATTGACCTCGGCGCCCGGATACCGCTTCTGCAGCTTGGCGGCAGGGGCATGGCTCTGGCAGAGGGTCAGCCTTGCTTCATCAATGATGTACTTCCCATCTGTGGGGTAAGTGTGATACACACTTTTTGCAATCTCACAGAGAACTTTCTGCTCCTCCGTGACCGGCATCCCCTTAAAGATACCGTTGTCGCCGCAGCGGATTCCTTCCGCCTGGTTATCGGCGAGGCGTCCGTCCTGCGGGACTTCCACATAATCTGTGTGCAGATTCCCGCCGATACGCTTCACAATGGCATCCACCTCATCCAGCGGGATGTGTACGGAACTCTCCGCAATGATGTGGCAGACGCCGTGGCCGATGAGGACTTCCACGGCGATCCTGGGATTTTCCTCTTTCCTATACGCCGCATCCACCAGAGCGCCGGCGATACGGTCCGCCACCTTATCCGGGTGGCACGGATTTACTTTTTCAAACATAGGTTTCACCCCTTCCTTGCGCGGAGCAGGCGCTCCATCAGATCGTCCTGGGGAGAAACCTCCCCGTAATCGGTGCTGCAGTTTTCTTTCACGATTTGGAAAATCTCGTTCCAGAGCCGCACCGCCTGGTTCATATAGTTGATGCCGATATTGATGAACGGAGACGGGATTGGCTTCTGGGTGGTCGGGTGCTTGGATAGGAAGCCCATACGGTTAGTCATCTCCTCGCACTGAATCCACCGGGCGGAGCACATAGCATACCGTTCTAATAGCTGGGGAGACACTTTCGCCGCACAGCCCACCTTTTTCAGCCACTCCCAGGTTTCCGTGTATATCTCCTCCGCCTGGAGCGTACTCCCGTCACGCTGCTCGGCAGAAAGGAATTCATGGGGCTTTGGCATATCGACACCCTCGACTTCGGGAATATCCAGCACTTCCAGCCTGCGTCCGCCCGGATTGCCATTCTCGGCTTTTTCCTTGACCGCAGACTTTTTTCTTCCCGCACCGGGTCTTGCACCGCCGCGCCCGCCTGTGTTGTTGGATTTTGTCGGCATTTTCTCACCCCTTTCCTCGAAAAGTAAAGCAGCCGCAGCCGGCCACCCTTTATTACCCTTTTGATTTCGCCTTTTTCGCACGCGAGCCCCCGCGCCCGTTCCCACGGGGCAGAGCCGTAGAGATTTTGACCGCCCCTGGGGCCTTTAGTGATTGTGCCAGCGGTCCCCACGTTCTGCATGGATTTTCGCATGGCAAGATGAACATAAGGACATCAGATTCGTTTCGCTGTGATCACCGCCCTCTGCCAGAGGCTTGATGTGATGCACCTGCTCCGCTTTTACGAGCCTGCCTTCCCGTTGGCATCGCTCACAAAGTGGGTGTGCATTCATGTACCGGTCGCGGATGCGTTTCCATGCCCGTCCATACCTGCGCTTGGCTGCCGGGTCCCGGTCATACTTTTCGTACCGCTGGTTCTCTTTTCTTTGATGTTCCTCACAGAACCTGCCATCCGTCAGCTTAGGACAGCCGGGGTAGGAACACGGCCGCTTTGGTTTCCTTGGCATCGGCTCACCTCCTCCAGGCATAAAGAAAGCCCCCGCAGGAAAATCTCCCACGAAGGCTTTTGGCTGTATACATTTTCGCTGATTCTATCATACTCCACCACCCTATGTGCCACAAGGGAAGCGGTGTGTCAAAGTGTGCCAATGTCAGATAAAATCCGGAAAGTGTTGGAGAGCCGACCCATGTATGCGGTGGACTGTCCTCAAAGAAACATCCAGCAGCTCTGCTATTTTCTGCCATGTCCTCCCATCAATATACCGGTAGCGCAGCAGCAGCTTTTCCTGATTATTCTCAACACAGTCAATGGCTTGACTCACCGATTTTTGCAAATCCACATATTCATCCACCATATGGCTGATGTCCCGCTCCAGTTCATCAATCTTGCAGATACATCTGGCAAAAGGAGCATCCGACGGACGGTTAGGATTATGCTGTTCCTCAAAATGGCTGCCGGATATCCTCCTTGACAGATCCCTCCAATAATCCAATTCCCTCAGTTTGGAATGGATCAGGGCATCTATTTCCCTGGCCTGGTTCAAGTATTCCTTGGCCGTCATTCCGATACCTCCCCATCCTGTTTTTTCAGTTCCTCCAACTCTGTTTTTAATGTTTCAAGCTGGATTCTCGCCATATCCATCAGCCCCGACGCCAGTCTTGGCGGAAAGATATAGTTCAGCGGTTTTCGTTTTTTCCCGCCTTTATCGTGGAGGAAAGCAACAGCCACCTTAATCGTACAGCAGTTGCAAGGGCTGAGGATATCCTTATATATTTCCAATGTATTTTCAAGCTCTCGGATTTTTATATTCCGCATCAGCCATTCTCCATCAACCGCTCCCCTGGTCAGGGTGTCGTACCAGTCAGACCGGAAGAATCTTTCACACTCCAGCATTGTGTCTTCCGGGCTTTTCCCATCAATACTGCAGCCCATGAATGCCGCAGCATAATCCTCCGCTGCCTGCCGGACGATTGCGTTTTTTAAGTTATCAAATGCATCCATACCGCACCTCCAAAAAAATTTATTAAATTCCCTCGGATTGGCTATAGTTGTCTTAGATTTGCTCAGATTTTCAAATCAGCTTTTACGGCTTCGATCAACGCAGCCTGTGTGGTGTCCTTTTCCGACAGGGCTTTCATGATCCGCTCGTCAATCGTACCTTTCGTGATGATATGCAGCACCACCACGGTATCGGACTGCTGGCCCTGCCGCCAGAGGCGGGCGTTGGTCTGCTGGTAAAGTTCCAGGGACCAGGTCAGTCCAAACCATACAAGGGTGGAACCTCCGCTTTGAAGGTTCAGCCCGTGTCCCGCCGATGCCGGGTGAATCAGTGCCACTGGAAGTTCCCCTGCATTCCATCTGCGGATGCTTTCCGAAGAATCCAGCCTGGAAAACGGGATTTTCAGCTTATGGAGCCGCTTCGTGATCCGTTCCAGGTCGTGCCGGAACCAGTAAGCCACCAGGAGCGGTTTCCCTCCCATACTCTCGATGATGTCCTCCAGGGCATCCAGTTTCCGGTCATGGATGTCGATGGACTCTCCGTCATCCGTGTAAACTGCGCCGTTTGCCATCTGGGAGAGCTTCCCCGATAGGGCCGCAGCATTGGCGGCAGTTATTTCCCCGTCCGGGAGCTGTAGCAGCAGATCCCGCTTGAAGGAAACATACCGTTGCGTTTCCTCCTCAGAGAGATACACCTCATAGCCGGAAGAAACGAACTGTGGCATCCGCAGATAGTCGGTGGATTTCATCGAAATCGTGATGTCGGAAATCAGCCGGAAGATCTGTTCCTCCGCTCCTGGAAGAGGCTTGTAGGAAAACACCACCTGCCCATTACGTTTGTCCGGCAGGAAGAACCGGGTGCGGTACTGGCCAATGAACCTCCCAAGCCGCTGCCCCATATCCAGCAGCTTGAACTCAGCCCACAGGTCCATCAGCCCATTGCTGCTTGGCGTCCCAGTCAGGCCCACGATCCGTCCCACCTTCGGCCGCACCTTCATCATGGCACGGAACCGCTTGGACTGGTGGTTTTTGAAAGAAGATAACTCATCGACCACCACCATGTCGTAATCAAAGGGGATACCGCTTACCTCTACCAGCCACTGCACGTTCTCCCGGTTGATGATGTAAATGTCGGCCTGCCGTCTCAGCGCCGCCAGCCGCTCCGCTTCTGTTCCCACAGCCACGGAATAGATCAGGCTGCCCAGGTGGTCCCACTTTTCAATCTCTGCCGGCCAGGTATCCCGTGCCACACGGAGTGGCGCAATGACGATGGCTTTGTGGATCTCAAAGCGGTCGAACAGCAGGTCGTTCAAAGCGGTCAGGGTAATGCTCGTTTTTCCAAGTCCCATCGATAAAAGCACTGCCGCAACAGGGTGTGTCTCGATATACTCCGTGGCATATTTCTGATACTCATGGGGCCTGTATCTCATCTATGATCCCTCCGATCTGTTTCTCATCATCCAGCACATACACCTGGAAACCTAACCGCCGAAGGAGCCTGTGCCTGGAAAGCTGCAGGGGCCTCGGTTTTTCTCCCGGTGCTTTTACCTCCACAAAGCCGATGTGTCCGCCCGGCATCAGCACTAAGCGGTCGGGCATCCCGGCAAATCCGGGAGAGGTAAATTTCGGTGCGATGCCGCCTGCCTCTTTCACGGCTTTTGCCAGGTTCTGCTCAATCTGCCGCTCCCGCATATTCCCTCCATAACACCTCAAATGCTTCCACTGCTCCGCTGCAGGCGCCGATACGGCCAAGATACCGTGCAATGACATCGTGTTCCGCCAGGACCGGGAATTCAAAGTCGCGGAGCATATCCCGGACAAAATCCCCGCATGGCGTGGCGTCCGCCTCGAAGTTCCTCGCCCAGCGGAAGAACGGGCTGGGATTGTCATTGATCTCTCGTGTCAGCTCAATGCGGTACTTCCAGTTCAGGCTGTCCGGATTCACGGGCCGGTATCCGGCAAGCAGCATGGCGTCCTTGAACTCGTTGTTGGTAAGGTAAACGCCCGTATCATGTTCCAGCAGGTGCTTCATCCCGTAGCTCGTATGCCCCTGCAGGACCTTTTTCCCGGCGCGGATATTCTTTCTGATCCACCCGTCAACCGCGGTAACCACAGCATCCTCACGGCCGGTGATCAGCGCCCCATCGGTAAATCCGTTCTCATTCGTATAAGGCCTTCCATTTTTGATCATTTCCGATTTCTCCTTTCAGAAGTTGTCCCGTCCAGCCCTTGTCCACAGGGCCTGTCCACAGCAAAAACCCTTGAAATCACTGCGTTTTTGCCGCTTCTGCGGACAAGTGGACGAAAAAATCCCTTACGCGCGAAATACGCGCATTCGCCCGTGTGCAGGACGGGTTCTATCATATAAAACTCCATGTTTTTGTCTTTTATAGTTTTTTCTGTCCAGTTGTCCACAAAATTGCAGAAAGCCCTTGTGCTGACTGCGTTTTCCGGCCATGGACAACTCCCGGACAGATGATGGACGGGTCAGGTTGTCCTCGTATATACACGCTGCCGGCCATAGATGGGGAGCATCTGCCGCACCCCGCATTTCTCCCAGCCCTCGATCCGCACCATAATGGCGGATATGGCATAGGAGTCCGAGGGGCGCATCTCCTCCTTGCTTTTGCCGAAGCATTCGCACCAGATCTCGATATTGCTCACGGTCTGGCGCTTCACAGTGCCTTCAACCCGGGTCGGATCGTCAATATCACGGATATACTCCCTGCGCCGGTAATAATCCATGCTGTCCCAATCATCGGGGAGGAGCATATCCAGATAATTCCGCACGATGCCCTCACGGTCGTCCTGCTCCATCGCTTCCCGCTGTTCCTGCCTGGCGTAAGCCTCAAGGTCAGCATCAAGATACAGCTTTTCTCCCGACCTGGCGATCTCGGCGACCTCCGCCCATATCTGCTGAACCACCTCGGCGGTCATCTCCCAAGGCTTGCACTTTCCCTGGCCGGTAACCTTGACGTTCCAGAACCTGCGGTTGCCGGTAATGTCGCGGAGATACCCGTTCTCGCTGTTGGTCGTGCCGAAGAACACGCATTGCCTTGGGTGCGGAGTCACCCTCCGCCCAAAACTGGCACGGTATTTGTCGTCCTGCCTGGAAATAAAGGCTTTGACCTTGTCGATGTCCGCCTTTCTCATGCCCGCAAGCTCGCCGATCTCCAGAATCCAGTACCCCTGCAGTTTCTCAGCGGCTGTTTTGTCGTTCATGTCAGAAAGGGCAAGGCTGTCCGAGAACCATTCCCCGCCCAGAGAGGAAATCAGGGTGCTTTTGCCAATGCCCTGAGCCCCATTTAAAACAATCATGTTGTCAAACTTGATGCCGGGATAATGTACCCTCATATACGCCGCACACAGCGACTTCCTGGTGACCGCCCTGACATAGCGGTTGTCCTCCGCACCGAGATAATCGATCAGCACGGTCTCTGCCCGCCTGACCTTATCCCATGGCGGAAGGGACTCGAACATTTCCCGGATAGGGTGATAGGAACGGTCGTCCGTCACTTTAGTAACCGCAATGCGGTAGTTACGTTCTGAAAACGAGCCATAATGGGAATCCACGAAACTGATGAGCTGCGCATCATCCGCATCGCGCCAGAACCTTGCCGGATGTTTCCATGGCACCTCGCCCTTGATCTCCAAGCCGTCTGCCAGCTGATTGAACACAATGCCCTTGAGGTTGGGGTCATTCTCCATGATCAGGGTGATGTTGTGGAGGTTGTTTTTTAGCACCATAGAACGAGGCTCATACTCCAGCTTTTTCTTCCAGGTATCGTCCCCGTCCGTGAAACAGAAGTCCGTTTCTGCCGCCTGCTGCTTTTTCTCAAGGAGCAGCATTTTGACCGTCTCGTCCCTGCTGGCAAAATCCGCCATCGCACGGAACGTCTTCTTCTCGTCCTCATCGCCAAAGAGATGGATGCGAACAATGTCAAAGGCGCTGCACAGCTTCAGATATGCCGGGTCTTTGGCGTGGTGGCTGTATACAAATTTGCCGCCCTCCTTGATCTCCACACCCGGCTGGCTGCTCGACTCCTTAAAGCGGTAGCGTGTCCCATCCGCTGAAAGCTCATAAATGTCACTCAGGAATTTTTCCATGGCGAGGTTTATAGGAAAGTAGGCGTTATTGAAAACTCCAACAATACCTTCCTTTTCCAGCGGATCTGCCTGTTTCTTATCCCCGATCCCCTTCGCCCGGCTCTCCCTGGAGGAGGTAGGCAGCCTGGTAGGGTCTGTCCATTCTGGATGCGCCGACAGGATTTCGTCCGGGTCAAGCCACGGCCCGTCCGTCTCCTTATAGACAAACTCCCCGTTGGCCGGTGTGCTGGGCCAGTACATGAGCTGGTTGGGCAGGTAGGAGCATTCATCAAAATAGTCCATGCCCAGGGACTGGGCCAGGTATCTTGCCACCGCCACATACTCCTCCGGCGTTACATCCCTCGTCAGGGGAACCAGTATCCGCACCCGCGGCGTCTCCGGCGTGTGGCTGTGGGTGCTGTAGAGGATGGAGGTGTAGGGAACCCAGCGTTCATAGTCCTCCAGGAATTCCGCCTCGATCCGGTCCCCGTCCAGCGTTACCATGGACCGGGAGACCACCGTGTCGATCTTGCGCCTCCCGTCCTTTAGCACGCCAGCTACAATGCCGCCGTGGTCCTTCGCGGCGTCCCGTTTCGACCTGGGGAGCCGGGCGTATTCCTCTGCGGACTCCGTTGTGCGGATTGTCACTTTCAGCCGTTCCTTCAAAGCGGAGAGTTCGATCTTCTTGTTCGTCAACTGTTTCGTGCTGCGGCTGTTGGCGCAGGCAATGTTTAATTCGCGCATGGCATCTCCTCCAATTCCTCCGTAAAATACCGCACCGGTATGTTCTTCTTTTCCGCTTTCGCAATCTCTGCCCGCATCCCCGATGATATGACGCTGCCGAACACCCACACCTGCTCACATTTTGTGAGCAGCACCATTCCCATGAACAGGGCAAGTTCCCGCTCTGCTGGGACGGCGTCATCCATGAACTGCGGATAGAGCAGGTGAGGGGTAATGGGAATACAGGTATTCCGTACCGCAAAGCGGCTGTATGCCCTTGCCATGTTCACGTTCCGTTCCACATCACCAGCGTAGGGAGAGCATATATAGACCAGAGGCCGGTATACACGCCTTGCCGATTTTTCCGCTTTCTCAATATTGACAAGGGCTTCATAGACCGTTGGGTCATAGTAGCCCTCGCTGTTATATTTGTTAATACCCATAGGCTGCACCTCCTTCTAATCCTTCTGATAAAACTCGCATTCGTATCCGTCCGCCCGGAGCTTCAGCCCTTTCGCCCAGGGCGGCGTCCTTCCCATCTGTTCGCACACCGCTGCAACCGACATCCGTCGGTCGGCCTCGATGATAATCTCGTCATGCACATGGGCGACAATGGAGCAGTTTTTTAAGGTCTGCATGGCATAGCAAAGAATATCGCGGGCGGTACCCTGGACGATGTTCTCTACAAACTTGGGGCCATAGCTTTCCAGCCGTTCCCATTTCTTCGTACCGCCCACACCCATGTAAGTCACCGACTCCCCGCCAAACTGGTTCTCTCCGATCCTCGGTTTCACATAGGCAAGCCGCCGGCCGGAAGGAAGCGTGATAAAGAGCATAGCACTCCGGTAATCAAAATGGAGCCCGTGTGTCTCCGTGGGGACTCTCTGCCTGATACAGTCCTTCACTGCCCGGTCTACATCCCACCAGAAACGGACGATATTGGGATTTGCCTCTCTCCAGCTGTCCACCAGGGGCTGCAGTTCCTCCTCCGTCATTCCTGCCTCCAATGCACCCATTGCTTTCAGCGCACCGACGCTTCCGCCGTACCCGCAGGATAAAGTGGCTTGTTTCCCCTTTTGACGCAACTCTGCGTTCTCCCCATGCTTTTCCACCCTGCAGTGGAACATACGGGCAGCAGTCTCACAGTAAATGTCTCCGCCTTTTTCAAAGACCTCCAATACCCATTTCTCTCCAGCGAACCAGGCCAGTACCCTTGCTTCGATGGCGGAGAAATCCGCTACGATGAGTTTCCTGCCATCCTGCGGCACAAATGCCGTGCGGATCAACTGTGATAGGGTATCTGGGATATCTTCGTAGAGCAAGGAAAGGGCTTCGTAATTACCACTCCGCACCAGAGCCCGTGCCTGTGCCAGATCTGGCATGGTATTCTTATACAGATTTTGCAACTGGATCAGCCGCCCGGAGAACCGGCCGGTGCGGTTGGCCCCGTAAAACTGGAACATTCCATGGGCCCGGCTGTCGGCGCAGACCGCGTTCTCCATTGCCGTGTATTTCTTCACGCTGCTCTTAGCGAGCTGCTGCCGGAGGGAGAGAACCTCCCGGAGCGGCCCCGGCGCGGTCTTAAGCAATTCCGCCACTGCCTTTTTCCCCAGGGTGTCCGTTTCCAGCCCGTGGTCTGCCAGCCACTGTTTCATCTGCTGTACGGAATTCGGGTTTTCCAGTTCCGTCAGTTCCCGCATAGCGGCGGTCAGCCGTTCACGGGAACGGGCATCCATGGCGATGGCCTGCCGGACCAGTTCCATATCCACGCCGATTCCCCGGTCATTGATCTCCTGGTCGAGATGGTATTCTTCCCAGATGGTATCCGGTACCGGAAAATTGGAGAGCCTTTTCTGTATCTGCATTTCCGTCTCCACATCCCGGAGGTTATATGCCTTGAACCGTTCCCATTTCTCCGGGTCATGCTCCGGCAAGTTCCGCATCCTGCCTCCGTTTGCTTTGGTCGGTCTGCAGGGGACACAGAAATAGCGGATCAGGTCTTTGCCCTCCGTCAACTTCTGCTTCTCCAGCCCCAGCACTACGCCCACGCTTTCCAGGGAACGGGGAAGGCCCAGTGTTGAGGCCCACACCATAGAGCAGCGCCAGGATTCCGGAGCAAGATAGTCACCGGCCGGATAGCCGAGGAGCCGTGAGAGACAAATCCGTTCAAATTGCGAGTTGTATGACCACTTCTCTACAGTTTCATCTTCCAGCGCATCCAGAATCTCTTGCGGGAGTTTCTCCCCACAGGCAAGGTCGGTCACCTGTACCGCCCCGCCATCGATGGAATATGCGGCAAGCAGGATTTCAAAATCTTCGCTCTCGCAGTATCGGTACACCCCACATTTCGTAAGATCCACACTGCTGTACGTTTCCAAATCCCATGATATAGATTTCAAGTTTATCATCTCCCTTCACCGCCTTAAGGGCGGCAGGGGTATTCCCCCGCCACCCGATATCGGCAGTTTCATGCGTCAGGAGAGGAAATCCTCATCCTCCTCTGCAAAATCATCCTCCGGACGGGACTTTCCGCCTAACGGTTCTCCGTCCCGGATCTTCTGCAGGTTATTCAGCCCACAGGCAATCCCTTTATTTCCATTGGAATTGAAGGCATAGAAGTTGATGCTCGCCCTGCCGTACACACCGCTGTAAACCTCGGAAGTATCCAGGATCGGCTGGCGGTCCGCATCCACAATGCCCGGAGCCGTGGCGCTGTTAGCATTGACGAAATAGGCGTTTGCGTAGGCTTCATCGTCCGGGCGTTCCGCATCCCCGTCACGGAGCGGCGTCTTTAGGACGGAAAGTGCCGGGACACTCCTGCCATTGCCCTTCAACTTTGCCTCGCCTTCTTTGTAGGCGGCTTCGATGGCTGCCTTAATCTTATTGATGGTCACTGTATCCGACTTAGGGATGATCAGGCTGACACTGTATTTTGGAGTGCCACCGTTGATAGACTTGGGCTGCCATACGTTGCAGTAGCTCCATCTGGTATTGGGGCCGGTAATCACTTTCATCGGGTTCTTGACTTTATTTGACATTCTGATTTCCTCCTCAATCTTTAAAATCATTCTGTGCTGTATTCATAGGCTGCCGTTTATCGGACAATGGCACAAGGACGGGCTTGCCCTGGGGCTTTTCAATCAGTCCTCCCAGCAGCTCGTCAAATTTCTTTTTGCCTAAGAGCTTCTGCATCTCCGTAAGGCCAAGTATCTTTTTGGCGTAGGGGTCGTATCCTGCCTGAGAAACGGCGTCGGCCACCGCCTCCTCGCTGGTGTACCGGCGGTTGGAGCGTCCCTCCACCACTTTATAGCCGGGATACTCCGTCCCGCTGAGTGCCTGCCGGAGCGCGTATTCCTTCACATCCGCAGCCCAGACAGCCAGTTCATCCGCCTTGTCCAGGATGGCGGCAATCTCCGCGTCCTCCAATGTGTCTGGCATCTCAAAATCGTATTTCGCCAGTTCCAGGTTGTACTCCGCCCGTTTCCGGCAGACCGCCTTTGCCTTGCAAAACCGGCACCAGTCCCCGCAGGCAAACTCCCCGCCGCCCTCATAGGCCAGCTTCGCCTTATAAGTCAGGTCGTTGCAGGCCCACTGCAAAAGGTCATCTTTCGCCATGATGCTGACACTCACGTTATCCCGGCGCGGCTGGAAGATGGTCATGCGGACGGTATCAATGTCATAGATGCCGTCAAACAGTTCCAGAGCGCCCAGGGCATACAGCATCATCTGGGGATTCTCTACCGCGGATACCTCCACGCCTTTCCCGTGCTTATAATCCACGATGTCCAGGGTGCCGTCTGCAATGATGACGCAGTCGCCGGTTCCGAAGCCGTCTTTGACGAAACGGGAAAAGTCCAGCCGCTGCTCAATCAGCACCACCGGGTCTTTGCAGGATTTCTTTGCGCCTTCCACCAGTTCCAGCACATAGGCCGCATAGTCCAAAGCGCACTGCTCCATTTCCTCGTTGTAGAAGGAAAGGTTCTCCGTTGGGTCTGCGGCATCCATGCCCAGCGCCTGTTTTAGCCTGTATTCGCACAGGCTGTGGGCGTCCGTCCCTTCCTGGGCGTATTCGCTGCCTGTGTCCTCATACTTCTCGCAAAGCCTCGCGGAGGGTGGGCAGTTCAGCCACCGGTGGCTGGAGGAAGCGGAAAGCAATGCGTGTTTTCCCATCACAGCACCTCCGCTTCCGCAAGGAGCGCCGGGTACTCCGCCGGGTCAATGTCCGACAGCTTATCGGCACCATGCTTGATCAGGAGCGCCTTTACTTCCGATGTGTGTCCGGCACGGGACTTCTCTGCCAGAGCCGCCCGCACCTGTTCCAGCGTCAGCGGCTTTGGCTCTGGCTTCTCCACTGGTGGCTCCACTTGCTTTGCAGCATTTTTCTTTTCTGGTTTCTGAGCCGGCTTTTCCTCCGTGGTTTGGTCCGGCTGCTCCTGTCCGCCCTGTGCGACAGCGTCCGCCACCGCCTGCAAACTGTCTGCCAGGGAACGGAGATCGGATACCACGTCCAGAAGAAGTTTCATCTTACTCATGCGCCAGCCCTCCTTCCGCAACCTCCCGGATGGACAGTTCTTCCACCGTACTGCCCGGAACGATGACCGTCAGCCTGACCTTGTCGCCCAGCAGAAAACGCATGAACCGCTCCCGCACAGACACATTCCGCACACTGACCGCACCACTGTTCACAGGCTTTTTTGAAACACGGATCTGCAATGTGTGTTTCATCTCATCACCTCTGCTTTCTGAAGGACGGTATCGGGATGTCCTTCAACATACGGAGATTGGAAGGCTGTTTTGAGGGGGTATCTCAGAAATATTTCAAAAACTTTTTTCTGGCCCCTTCGATGGATTCCCGGATGGACTTGATATCCTTGCCCTCCCTGCGGGCGATCTCCCGGAGGGATACCCCTTCGGCCAGCATCAGCAGCCTGCGCCGCTGTACTTCTGAGAGCTGCTCGAACGCCTTTTTGATCCGCTGGTTTTCAACCTGCAGAAAAAGTTCTGTCTCCGGAGTACTGCCGTCCGCATAATCCTCGCCTTCATATTCCGCCGCATCCAGGGAATAGCAATGGTACCGCTCCTTCCGGTCCTGATTGCTTTCCTCCCGTCTGGAATCCAGAATCAAGTTTCCGATTTCTTCTCTGACCTCTACGTCAGAAGTCTCACCATTTGCAAATGTGTAATTGATTTTCAATTTGCCGTTCTCCTTTCGGAGCCCGGCAGGCGGCACCTGAGCCGCTAAAATAAAAAAGAGCCTGACAAGCAGCACAAAAGTGCCGCTTGCCAGGCTCAATGTCGTCTCCATCATCTTTCAGATGGTATCATGAGGGTTTAACCGATAACTAAGGAATGAAATTTCCCCCTCGTGCATCATGCTCAAACAAACGAATGATCCTTGTCCCGATTTAGCTATCCGTTTCCCTATCCCATATACATTCCTTATGGGACTTGCCGTATTACCGTAGCGCCTCGGTCAGCTCCCTGCGTAAACATTTGGAGCGAATCAGATTTCCTCTATTCAGTTTTAATTACCCCGATTTCTGAACTGCAATGCCTGCACTTTATCACGAAATCGGGATTACAGTTCCTTGTCGGGGTAACCAACTGTGCTTTTGTATTTACAGATGCATCCAATAGCCTGTGTCCGCATTTTGGACATAGAATGGATCTCCTTTTCTTCTCTAGTCCATTGGCCTGTACCTCCTTCTTTCTTTGCATATCACATACACTCCTTTCTTGGCTGCTATCCGGCATTCAGGGGTAGGGAGTATATGAATCATCTTGATTCCTTTTATTTTACAAGTTCTGTCAGCCAGGGAGCTATCGGCCTTGATATTACTCTGGCATTCAAATAAGCCATTTCCAGTGTCAGGCATGTATTACCCAAATAATATCCTTCCATAACTGTCAGTGTCAGGGCAAGATCAGGCTTTTTCTCATTCGTCAGATATATCGGGAGAAGATACTGCATCTTTCCCTGATACCCTTGCGGCACTATAAGCCCCGGCTCAACTACTGTCTTTCTCCTGCCAAGTTCCACTGCCGTTTCAAATAAAAGTGGCAGATTCCTGGCTTTACGGATTTTCGCTGGAATACGCTCCAGATTTTCTGTGTCTCCCAATATGTGTTCCACGTTGACCCTGATAGGCCAGTCTGGTTGAAAACCTGCGCCGTTCTGCGCCATATAGTAGGAGGGCATCTGCGGCAATGGCTGCACATATTTCAGAAACGGTGACAGTTCATCGCAGAATCCCCTGAAGTACCAATCTTTCATCGAAGTCTTTTTATGGTTCCGATCAAAGCAGGCATAAATCCCTTTGTATCGGGATGTGTATAATCCTGTATGAAAACAGGCACACTCATTTTCCACATGAAAATAACCTGCCGCTTTCCTGGCATCCCTTTCTGAATTAAAATCAATGCTCTGCTTTCGGAAAACAATATGTATGTACCGCTCCAGTATGGGGGTATCCTCATTTTTCGTCTTATAAATTGGCTTCTTGAACCGCCATGGCTCCGGCAGAGCCAGTTTCGACAACTCATCCAATTGTCCGTACCAGTCCGGCACATAAGCAAAATCAAATAAATCCGTTTCTATCATTCTTATGTTCCTTTCATAACAATCTGTATTTTCCACCGTCCAATCTCTTCCAATGGCACTCTATCTCATGTATTCATATAACTGACTATTATTTCTATGGTCCCATTTCTTCCTCACTCCTTTCCCGTGTCCCATACTCCCTGAAATACAAAATAGGGAAAAGGCGTTCCTGCAGACACCACTGCATTCACGCCTTTTCCCTATGTGAGATAATAATTTTGTGGAAGTATGGCTCTTCCATACTATTGATGGTGCAGTTCTCTACGGATACTGCCTGAATTTTTTTAACCGTAAAACCACTCCTCTATCCATCAAAAACATCTCCATTCTTCCAGCAAGTATGGTTGTACCATTCTCAAAAAGTCTTGTATCGCCATTTTTACTTTTCAAAGGTATGGCACTAACATACTTACAGGAGGTGATATCATGGCTATTCATCCAAGACAGTTCGGCATCGTGCTGAAAAATGCACGAATGGATAAAAAACTCACACAAGCAGAATTAGCTGAAATACTGGATATTTCTTTACCATATCTCAAAGACCTGGAGCGCTTCCGGAACAATCCGAGCTACGATGTCTTCGAAAAAGTAATCCGCTACTTCAACCTGTCAGCAGATACTGTTATCTATCCAAACGAGAATCTGACCAATACTACATATCAGCAGATTGAGCGTCTACTTACACGCTGTGATGAAGGGCAACTCCGTGTCATCCTTGCCACCACAGAAGCGTTGCTGTCCGAGAGTGAAATGCCTTCAGATTCAGAGTAACAGATAAAGGCGGTATTCAGGCGGTGTTTACATCACATTTTTCCTGTAATTTTCAAGGCTCATCCCTGCACCGGAATCCTCCTGCAAAAATGAGCCTTTTCGTCACTGTATCTGTTTAATCAATTCCTCTGGAGATATCTCCTGCCGGAAAAGTCCCAGACCGCTTAATAGAAGGATGCAGTCTACATATCCTTGACAGTATGCCTTCTGCCCCTCCATAGAATTCATATCTTCCAGCTTTGCCATCCACTCCAACAGCGTTTGCCACTGATCTTCAGGAAGACTACGAACTATCTCCTCACACGTTTCACGCATCTCCTCTAATTCCTGCTGTGTATCTCTATATCCCGGCACCTCAACTGCGGTGTCCCTCGTCACATTTTCACAACGAAGCTTATTCAAAAAACATCCAACCTGTTCCCATACTTTGTTCTGCATATTCCATTCCTCCAGTCTGCTAATTATTATTAATATATCCGCAGATATTACACCATACCAAACCCTACTCGTTCCTAAAAAAGGAATAGGCAGCATTCCAAGCGTTACGCTTCAGAACACTGCCTATTCCTTTTTTACCATATTCATTCGATAACCAACCCCTCGTACAGTCTGGATATACTCAGGCCGGCTAGGGTCATCTTCAATTTTCTTTCGAAGGCGGCGGATATGGGAAGTGATGTTGCTGTCATCCCGGAGATACTCCCCATTCCAGACGAAGTTATAAATTTGTTCTTTAGAAAGAATGCTACCTTGATGAAGAGCCAGTACATATAGAATTCGGAACTCAATATTTGTCAGTCTCACTTCCTGATCTCGTTTCAAAACTTTATGCTGCTCCGACTGAATATATAATTCGCCGATTCGCATTGGTTCCTGCTCTTTTAATAATGTTTTATCCACACAAATATCTGATTCTCCTACGATTTTCATTATTTTGTCATATATAATTTTTTCTGATTCATCCAACGAAAGTACAATCAGCTTTCCCACATACTCACCTCGCTGTGCCGCTAAAATCATAAGAACAAAATTGCAGTTTCTATTTTATCTTCTCTTTTTGCTCTATAGCCTGGAGTTCAAAATAATTTTTAAACCTTTGTTGTCCAAATACTTTGTCTATATTTCCTTAATCAAATTCAGACTCAGGTCCATACTTTTCAATGCCTGTATCTTCCCCGCAATTAGCGGCAGCCCTTCACTGTAATATCTGTAACCCTATAAGCTCATCTACCTGCTCCGGAATCAACAGACCAATTTCATTATAATGCCTCAACATGTAGATACTGATTTGAAATAGGACTGAAAATTGTCCTATTTTAACAAAGAAACCACCTGCTCTTCATTATAAAACTTCACATTATACGAGAGTCAAACGACTCTCGTACTTTGGTAGGTGGCAATTTAAATTGTCATTAGAAAGTTAAATACAAATTCCGTATCTATTCCCATTTGAAAAAACGTATGGCAATACCTCCACAGACCACTGTGACCACCGCCATGATTGCAATTGGAAACCAGACTGATTCTAACGGTAGGCCCAACGAAGTTGCTTTCAGCAACTTAATTCCCTGTGTCAAAGGCAAAACATCTGCAATTTTCTGCAATGCAGACGGCATCACTTCATAAGGTAAGGTTGCCCCTGAAAAAATGAGCATCGGAAAATACAGGAGGCTGGCAGCCACACTGGCTGTTTTCGTATCAGGCGCAACACCTCCTACCATAAGTCCGATGCTGAACATCGAAAACATCACCAGAAGATACATGAACAAGAAAATTCCTATCGATCCGTTGAACCTGCATCCAAAAAAGATGGACAAAACTCCAAAAACAAGGCACAAGGACAGCAACGAGTAGATTGCATAAATCGTCACCCACACTGCGAGCAGAAATGCCGGACTTGTAGGCGTAACTTTATATCTTTTTAATATCTTTTTCTGACGATAATCGGAAATCAACAGCGGAAGCCCCATCACACCACCTGCACAAATCGCAATGGTCGATAATGCCCCGAAGGACTGTTCCAAAAAGGTATATTTTACTTCGGGAGCCGCTGTTTTTGCTCCATAAATGACTCCCAAAATTACAGCAACCACTACCGGCATACAGAGAGCAAAAATAACCATGTCCATTCCCCGGAAGGATAACTTCAGTTCTGTTTTCAACATTGTAAAAAATTTATTCATTGTCTTCTTCCTCCTCTCCAGTAAACCACAAATACGCATCTTCCAATTTCTCATAGGGACTTAATGCCACCGCTTCTTCCACAGTCCCTTCAAAGGCGAATCCGCCATCCTTCAGGATACCAATCCGGTCACAGAGAATTTCCACCTCGTCCATGAAATGAGAAGACAGAAATATTGTCAGGCCATGTTTCTTTAACTCCTGCAGGCTTTTCCAAACACCTCTTCTCGCTTTTGTATCAAGCCCTGTGGTAAGCTCATCCAAAAAGACCACCCTAGGATTAGGGATAAGAGACAACACAATGAATAATCTTTGCTTCTGACCTCCAGATAACTCGTTTACAAAAGCGTTTTCCTTATCTGCCAGACCAAATTTGTGCAGCAACTCTTTATATGCCAGTGGATACCTATAAAGGCAGATCGTTTCCTCACACAATTCTTTTACCTTGATCTTGTCTGGATAATTTGCTTCCTGGAACTGTACCCCAACCTGCTTAAAAAGTTGCTTTCGCTCCGTCCACGGGTCTAGCCCCAAAATGCGAACCGTTCCCGAATCCGCTTTCTTTGTCCCAAGGATACATTCTATTGTAGTACTCTTGCCTACGCCATTTGCTCCAAGCAGACCGTACACTTCACCCGCAGCAACTGAGAAGCTGAGATTCTCAATCACTTTCTTTCCATCATAAGATTTACTCAGCCCGGAAATTTGGATTGTTTTTTCCATTTCGTATGCCTCCTTATTTTAATTCTGAAATAAAGATTAGCATCCAATCCAACTATGGTGGGTAACTGTAGGGTTTTTATTCTGATATTTTTTTCATCTTCTCAATCTGACAAGTTACATAAAAAGCATTGTTTTTTGCCTCATTCAATGAAGTCAATAGCTTATCGCAAGCCCTTATGATATCATCATCTTCCTTTGGTGTATTAATAGCTATTCGGATATTAGTTTGCGGATCATCCGATAAGGCCTGAAGCATTCTTAAAATAGCAGAGAGAGAATAGTTTGCACAACGAAGAGAGCGTATAATTTTCAAGCGAAGCATATCTTCTTCTGTGTACACTCGGTATCTGTTTTCAGTTCGCTTGATGGTAAACAGACCATTCAGCTCCCAATTTCTTAATGTATCGATCGTTACCCCTAATATATCTGCTGCTTCCTTTCTTCTATATGTCCTCTGCACTCCAACATTGCTTTCACTCATACCCGATAAAATACTATGGGTAATCCGTATCGCTTCTTCTGCATTGGCTTTTTCGATGTCTATCTGAGCAATGTATCGCCTGGTCAATTCCATAGCTTTCTCATAATTCCTCAAAGCAGAAACCTTAATAATGTCAACCGCTTGTTTACGAAGTCCATTTTGAAGAACTTCCACCTGGAGAGCCGCCCGCGCTAATTTAAATTGTTCGATATGCAGGTCAGTAAATACCCGGTAACCATTCTCTAACCGCTCTGGTTTTGGAATTAAACCGCACTTTTCATATAAACGTACCGTATTTACATGTATGCCGATTATCCTTGCTATGTCTATTGTCTTATATGTATTCATTCAACGCACCTCCATCCCTCATTATGTCATATTTTATAAGTCTGGTGTTATAATGTAGGGTTTTTTAGTTTACCGTAGAATGCCCTGAATAGCAAGTTTATTCTCAGTCTATCTAAATATTGGTTCAATATATGTTTTGATTAAGTCTATCCTATCCCTTATCTTTGGCACAAAAAGCGCAGAAGATGACACAACTATTTTATCTTTTGTATTCACATAAATTATATTTCCTCCATCCCCCATCGCTGCATAACCATCTTCATTTACCCACCATAAATATCCATACGATAAATCATGTTTCTTCCATCGGCTATGCTCTCTCGTACTTTCTTCCACCCATTTTTCTGATACAATTCGTTTTCCGTTCCATATGCCTTTATTCAAATATAACTGACCAATTTTTGCCATATCCATAGGGGAAAGTGTAAGTCCCCAACCCGCTGTATGAATCCCTAATGAGTCCCGTACCCATCCGCTGGTATCTATAGATTCATTAAATGCCAGTTGTTCCTCCTTGCTTTTAAACATCAAATCTCCATCTACATGAATTTCTAATGGTGAAAATAAATTTTCATCTGCAAACTCAAATACTGACTGCCCTGTTGCTTTTACTAATATTCCTGAAAAAATATCCGGACCAATCAGAGGTGCATATCGGAATGTTCCGATCTTCCCCCGGCCCCCTAGCTGGTCTAAAGAAAATTTCACCCAATCCTCACTAGTAAAATATTTCACATATGGAGCAAAAAAAACGATACTTATAAGGTGCTGTCATTGTCAGCATATCCTTGACTGTGATATTTTGGATGGTGTTTTCTCTCTTTCTTACTATGTATCCAGGGAAAAAATCCAGCACTTTCTGATCAACACTTTGGATATATCCTCTATCTACTGCAATCCCAATCAGTATTGAAATAATACTTTTTGTTACAGAATAAACATGAACCTGGCTTTCTCTTGTACATCCCTTGAAATATTTTTCATATACCAATTTTCCTTCTTTTAATACCGCCACACCTGTGGTATTCCCATAATCAGTGCTGATTTTTTGTTCGAGTTCTCTAATTCTTTTCTGATCCATGATATCTCCTTTCCTTTAACCTATTTGTAAACGCATTTTTTCTGCTTTATTTTTTTAATATCTTTTTTACTGGATAATAGACCTCTGTAATGAAATCGCTCTCCTGCAAAACCTCCGAAGGACTTGTTACATAAACTTCATAAAGTGCATTACAATTTTCGTACCCTTCTTTTTCTGCCCATTCAATTTGCTTCGCATAAACAGAAGAGAGCTGAGAGTAGGAACCATGCACAACAGTTTTCAAACAAAGTCCAGGATAAAAATCCCTTGTTCCCGTTGCATACTCGTTGATTGGGACAGCAAATTCTGTATCCAGTCCAAATGGACTATATTCATCACTATGGAATAAAACCATTGGTGGAGCGGATGCTGTCAGGTTCTTTTCCTTCATTTTCTTAAACAGCTTTTCAAAGCAATACCCATACTCATCAGGAAAATCCTGTTCCTGAATCATCTTTCGTATGGACAGAAGATACATCTTTGGCACCTCCACCAGTTCTATACCAATATCTTCCATATATGACATAATCGACTTGCCCTTTCTTATGGCAGACATATCAGCATCTATCTGCTCCAACATATTTTTATACATCATCATTTGCATTGAAATCTCTTTTTTCTTTTTACTAAGGGCCGCATATAGTTTGTCATCCATTGCCTCCTCTGACTCAAGAATTGCCTTAATCTCTTCCAACGAAAAATGATACGCTTTCAGCCGATTAATAAACAGCATCGTCTCCAACTGATTAATAGAATAATAACGATACCCATTTTCTGGATTGATTTCTTCTGGAAGTATCAATCCTATTTCTGCATAATACCGAAGTGTTTTTGTGGATACTCGGCATATACTCGAAAATTCTCCAATCGTCAACATATAATAGGCCTCCTTTCC
Source organism: Pseudoflavonifractor sp. BSD2780061688st1 E11 (assembly GCF_005844125.1). Classification (NCBI taxonomy): domain Bacteria; kingdom Bacillati; phylum Bacillota; class Clostridia; order Eubacteriales; family Oscillospiraceae; genus Pseudoflavonifractor; species Pseudoflavonifractor sp. BSD2780061688st1 E11. The sequence continues at coordinate 15,494 of NZ_SPHM01000009.1, read as the reverse complement.
AGTACCAGTATAAACTTTGCCCCAAGGGAAAAGTCAACGGCACTTTTCATACGCATTTTCAAGGTAGTCGCATATTAATCGAATATAAAAAGAATTGCAAGTTTTATCTGATTTAACAATCCTGTCAACTCGACACCTCTTTTATCCAACCTGTCAACTCAACACCCCCAATATCAAAATCAACCACTCAACTCTCCGCCATTTTTCACAGTAGACCAGTTCCCACTTACCCATAAAACGAAAAAATCCGGGAGCCAAAACCTGTCCTCTGACAAGCCCCGACTCCCGGAAATCCCTTGTTTTCTACACTTTTTCGCTATCTTATTCTTTGACTTTTGACATCAAGACAACTGTCTCGACTGTGTTTTCTTTGGGCATACGAATTCGGTCGCCTTCCTGTCCATCGTAGTATACTGGAAACGTCAGATCAATATGCTTGATAATGCGTCCCATATCTTTTTCATCCGGATCCAGTTCAATGGATTCAATAAATGTCCTCATGAACTCCTTTTTTTCCAGATCCGTCATTTTACCATATAATATATCAAAATCCAGAAGGAATTGGTATATCTTTTTCCCTGTGACTTGTTTTCCATATGAAGCCCCGATCTTTGTCTCCACATCAGTAATTGCTTCTTCCAGTTCTGCAATTCGGTCATAAAGATTATCCATCCGCTCCTGCATATCCTGGTACTTCCTGTCATAATGCTTATCGCCCGGATCCAGACGTTCCAGCATCTGTACCAGTTTCTTTCTGGATCCCTGAGCCTGTTGGAGCTGACCGGCAAGCTGCTTTTTTTCTTCCTCCAAAGAAGAAACATCCACCTTTTCTTCCAGTTTTTCCATCAGGAATTCCTTGAACTTCTCCCCTCCCGCCATATACCGGATAAATTCCTCAATCTCTGCATTGAAGACTTTCTGATTAAGCATAGGCTTATAATCACAGATATGCCCGTCAACTCGTTTCCGGTGATGGCAGCGGTAGTAAAATGTATCTTTATATTCCCCAGTCTTTTTATTTTTCCTTCTCTGCACGGTACCGCTCATGCCACCCCCGCAGAGCGGACATTTAATCAGCCCCGATAAGATATGCTCATGATCCAGGCTGTGAGTCTTAACCCATCTGACACCCGTCCGCTTCCGTTTCTCTTTGGCGGCTTCCCAAGTTTCCTCATCGATGATCGCATCGTGCAATCCATCCGCCAAAAGATACTCATCCTGCTTCACCCGGCAATATTGATCCCTTGTTCCCTTCACCTTTTCCGTCTTATTTTTCCCGTAAGCAATCTTCCCTACATAAACCGGATTATCCAGTATCTTCAGAATCGTGCTTCTGGAAAAGTAACTGACCTCCTGATCCCGGAGCCGCTTCTTTGTATATCCATGCTGGTTCAGATATTTACAGATGGAATCAGCTCCGGCCTCCGTCCGGGTAAACTGGTCAAAGATGATCCGGACAATCTCCGCTTCCTCCGGGTTCACAATCAACGTACTGTTTTTTGAATCCAGTTCATATCCAAAAGGCGCCTGCCCGCCATTCCACTTTCCCTCCCTGGCCTTCTGTTTCCGGCCTTCCATAGTCTGAACCAGGATATTCTCTCTTTCAATCTCCGCCACCGCTGACAGGACTGTAATGGTCAGCTTGCCGGAATCTTTGGAAGAGTCAATGCCATCCTCCACGCAGATCAGATTCACTCCGTAATCCTGGATATATTGGAGTGAGTTGAGCACATCCGCCGCATTGCGCCCAAACCGTGAGAGTTTAAAGACCAGAATATAGGAAACGCCGTCCTTCTCCTCCGCCACATCCTGGAGCATCCGGGAAAATTCCGGCCTGCCGGTGATATTCTTTCCAGATTTTCCGGCGTCACAGTATTCCCGGACAATCTCCATATCCTGGAACTGGGCAAATTTCGTCAGCCGGTCTTTCTGTGCCTCAAGGCTATAACCCTCTACCTGCATGGCCGTGGACACCCTCATATAAATATAACATTTCTGTTTTCTCACTCTGCCGCCTCCTCAAAATATTCTGTTGATTCCGGTATCATCCGGTAAGTTTTCAATGCGTCCAGGATTGCCAGTTCTTTTTCCTTCGGACATCTCGGGATATGATTCTTATTTTTCTCCGGCTTATTGTAAGCTGTCCCCATCTCGATGCCATATTTCCGCTTTACCTGGGCAATATACAAACTGGAAACCTTTAATCCATGTATCCTCAGAACGTGGGCTTTTATCTCCGCATAAGTGGCTTTGGACTCTGCCGCCGTTACCGGAAGACGGGAACAGTCCAGCGTAAAGACTACCATCTCATCCGGGGTATCCTCATCATCCTCTTCCTGATTCCCGCCCAGATCAAAATAAACGGGGAAACGGAAAGTAATACTTTTCAGGATCCTCTTGTCATCCCCTTTTTCCGGAAATACTTCAATCCTCTGGATAAACTGCCGGCACAGCGTCCGGCGCTCTTCATAGTTCATTTTTTCATACAGTCTGTCAAAATGATTCAGGATCAGGCAGATATTATCAGAGGAATGGATGCCCTGCTTCATCCTCAGCAGTTTATGCTTTAGCTTCTCTATCTTATCCTCGATCCGACCGATCCTGTCATATGCCGCGTCCACCTCTGCCTGTAATTTTTCATATTGCTGATCATAACTTTCTGCCAGCACGTCCAGATGGTCCAGCTCCATCCCCAATTTATATTTCACATGCTCCTGGTGATGCATCTCTTTCCGGAGCATCTTCAGCTGTGTTTCCACCGCTTCCTCAGACATCTGATTCCCGACTGTCCTGGCAAAAGCCGTCCGGAATTCTTCCGTCCCGGTAACCTTCTGGATAACTTCCATCACGGCCGCATCCAGCCTTTCCTGGTTATAGGTATGGCAAAAGCTGCACACACGCCCTTCCGATGTCCTGTAATTTCTGCACCCATAGGAATAAACGGTTTTATAATATCCCCCATAGTTATGGTTCAAACTTTTATTCTTCTTACTGATAAGCCCGCCCCCGCAGACTGGACATTTTACCAATCCTGACAGCAAGCTAATCCGATCCTCTTCATCCCGTTTCCCTTTTACCCTGGCCAACTGTCCCCGTTTTTCCTGAGCCTGTTCCCAAATCTTCTCTGTCACAATAGCCTCATGTTTCCCCTGGACCACAATCTCCTGCTTTGGATCCGAGCTTCCCTTATTCGCTCTGCGGTAATAAACGATCTTCCCGCAATAAAAAGGATTGTTCAAGATACGGGATACAAAATCACTATTGAAGGGACGGATAGTTTCCTGGGAAATACGCTGGTATCCATGGCTATTCAGCCAGCGGACAACACCGTTCAGCTTCATCGGCGGTTCCAGATACTTTTCATAGATCAGACGGATGACCTCTGCTTCTGAAGGCTCTATCACCAATTCTCCCTCCCTGCTCCGGTATCCATACGGAATCGGCCCGCCTGCCCATCCGCCCTGCAGCACCTTCTGCATCTTCCCGGACATGAACTGGATCCGGATATTCTCTCGTTCAATCTCCGCCACAGCTGAAAGGATCGCCAAGGTCAGCCTGCCACCCTGGGTGGAACTGTCAATGCTGTCCTCCACACAGATCAGGTCGATATCATAATCCATCAGCGTCTGCATTGATTTCAGCACATCCGCCGCATTGCGCCCAAACCTGGAAAGTTTAAATACCAGGACAAAGGAAATATCATCCTTGCCACTGGTAATATCATCCATCATCTCCATAAATGCAGGCCTGCCCTTGATGCTGTGTCCAGATTTTCCAGCGTCACAATACTCTCCGGCAATTTCCAGCCCTTTATATTCAGCAAAATCTTTCAGCCGCTTCTGCTGGGCGTCCAGGCTGTACCCTTCTGTCTGGGCGGCAGTGGAAACACGGGTGTAAATATAACATTTTTTTTGCTTCAAATTCTCTCCCCCTTTTCGTATTCCCGTTGTCACACGGCTGCCTGTACCTATAATGTATCGTGTTCCTTCATTTCTGTCAGCGCACAGAATTCATAGGGATCCGCCCTCTTTTTTATGCGGGACTCCCAAAAAAAGAGCCGGCATCCCTAATAGGTGCCGGCATCTCCGTCATGTCCCCTGTTTTCCTGCCCTTTTACGGCTCCCAGTTCCGCCAGGATCGCATCCCCATATTTCTGGATCATCCGCGCCAGAAATTCCGCGCATTTTTCCATATTCATCCTCGCCTCTTTCTCCGTCAGGCGGCCCGTATCCACCACTTCTACTTTTTTCAAAGACAGACACCTCCTTCTTCTGCTCAAAGGAGTTTTCCTGCCCGATTTTTTGATTTCCGAAAAAAGAAAAGGCCTGCCGCCATCTGCGTATACTTCAACAGATAACGACAGGCCATATTCTAACCTTTCCTCTTCACTTGTCAGCAAGCTATCAGAGAAGATGTTAAATCCTGCGGGTGTAATCCAGTGAGATCCACCCCGCGCTGGATTTCAGCTTGCCCCAGCGGGACGCTCCCTTACCGTCCGCTTCCTCCACAATGGTAAAGACACCTTTCCCGGTATACTTCCCGGTCTTCCCGTAATTCGTCCCCGGTCCTTTCCGAATATTCAGATCCGTAATGGACACCTGCACCAGATACGGGGAAAATCCGCCTCCGGATCCCTTGCCGCCATAGACTGCCTTCCCAGACTCATCGTATACCGAATACCCCGGATTCTCATCCGCGCACTTCCTGGCGTTGGCAAGCACTTTGAACGCCCCTTTCTGGGACTTTGCGTCTGTCCAGGACTTCCTGACCCGGTACCATCCGCCGTTCTCCGGCTCCGTTGTCCCGGCCCCTCCCATAGCCGCCTTCACATCCTTCCGGAACCCGTCCATGGTATAGCCCAGGCCAAGCCCCTTCCACAGATGCTCCGGATCCCCATGGTTGGAAGCGATCCCCCGGCTGTGCCCTTCCCGATGACTGATGACAACGCCATCCGCGGCCGGGTTCAGATTGTACTGTTTACACAGGTAAGCAAATAATTCCACTGCTGCCTCGTAAGTACGCTTCGCCACTGCCCTTGCCGCCGACAGGTCGGAACAGGTAAAATTCGACCCGGACGTATACCGGATACAGGCAGGCTCACACATCTCTACCCCGATATGGGTATTGTTCCCGCTCCCTTTGCTGCCGGAGCCGCAGTGCCAGCCCCTGTGGTTCCAGGGCAGGGTCTGGTACACCGTCCCGTCATTCCCGTCAATAAACCCATGCACACAGGCATTACCATAAGACGGGCTGTTCCAGGAACTGATAAACACAGACGCCTTGGGCTGGGGACAGCCCACCGAATGGAGCATCAGCCCTTTCACCGTGATCTTCCTCCCCGCCGTATAGCAGGGATTCTTCGTTAAAATACTCTGTACTAACTTCATCTCATTTCTCCTCCGTTTCTGTTTTCTCTGCCCGGTCATGGAGCTGCTCCAGCACCGCCTTGATCTTCTCCGGCACCGGAAGCCCCAGGTGCGCCGCGTTCTCTAAAAGGCTCACGCCCTCATTGGAGATATAGAAAAAGATCACCGCCGTCCGCAGCACCGAACCGGTGCCGATGACATGGACATCCAGGATGTTGGCGATCCCCACCAGAAGGAAGATCAGCACCTTCCTGCAGATGCCTTTGAAACCCACATTGCTGGACAGCTTCCGGTCGCTGACCGCGCACATCACGCCGGTCAGATAATCCGCCGCCGCGAAAGCCACCAAAGCCAGCAGCAGGCCGTCACAGCCGCCCAGGTAATACCCCAGCCAGCCGCCCACCGCGGCAAATACCATCTGGATCATGTTCCAAAATTCTTTCATTGCTTTTATTCCTCGCTTTCCCATAAGAAAAGACGCCTCAAAAGAGCGCCTGCCAGTCAGTTTCTCTATATAAAGTGCCGCCTGCCCTTTTCAGGACAGTTCGTTCCCTTACGGCACAGGATCGGGTTGTTCCGTCAGCGTGTAAGTGATCTTCATGGTCTTATCCACAGTCTTCACCACCGCTGAGGGAAGGTTGTTGATGGACGCCAGGTACGGCGTCAAGAGATAAGCAGTCCGATACTCATTTCCGTAGCTGCCGCCCCATCCGATCAGGAAATTCTTGTACTGGAACAAGGGCGTTGCGGCGTTGTTGAGCCTTACGCTTCCCTGAGTCTGGATCACTGTGTCCTCCGCCGTGATCTGGAAATCCCCGCCGATGATCAGATCCCCGATGAGCGTCAGGTAAAGCTCACAGGAGCCGGTCTCGCACAAAGACTTCCACTTGGACGTAAAGCCGAACTCGATCAGCGTCACATCCGTGGAGTTGGAAAGGCTGATCTTATAGATCCCCTTCTTGTCATAGGCAGGCACATACAAATACCCGCCCCGGATACAGCATTTCACGCTCCGCTCCGCGAAGGAGTCAAAAGCCCGGGTACCCACATCCATCAGTTTTGCGTTGGACAGCGTCCACTGCCCTTCCGTAAAGGAATAGTCTGTCTTGGAGATTTTGATCCAGAGCATCAGGGCGTCCCCGGAAGAATTCCCCTCATTGGAAAACCCGTACCAGTACCCGTCCTGCCCGTCCAGGAACTCCCCGTACTTCGTATAGCTTCCCAGGAACTCAAAAGTCTCCGGCGTCAGCACCTCATCCTCCAGCACCGTATAGGTGGAATCATCCAGCTTCTCATTTAAGCCAATGGAAAACACCGGGATCCGAAGTTTCCGGATCCGGACGCCCGCGTTCTCAAAAGTGATGGAATACAAAAGGCTGTCCTCAAAATCCAGCTCCACTGCCTCAAACAGCACCATCTTGTTGGCATCCGGGATTGCCCCGATATCTGCCGCCTTCAGCTGCAGGAAGGCGCTGGCGTCCCCGGTCAGGCTGCCGAAGCCGTTCTCCCCGCCGAAGGAACTGGTCAGCGCCACCGCCGCGATGGTGCCGTTCCCCTGGTTCGGGGTAAATTCCCAGACAAACTTATATCCATTGGAAATCGCCATGCTCTCCGTCAGGTTCAGGCTTCCTCTGGCCAGGTTGGCCGTGGAATTCACATCATTGGAGGCATAGGCCACCGGTAGGTTGTCGGAGCTCTCATACAGCAGTCCCTCATCTTCCGCCAGAGTTTCGGAAAAAAGCAGGATTCCCCCGATCATGTTGGGACAGATGGGAAGAAGGTTCCCGTTCCAAAGCAGGGCATCATCATACTCCCCGGTGGCGGCGTAAAAGATCCCCATGGGATTTAAGCCCAGGATGTTGTTCACCGCCTCGGTGATCATGTTCTCCTCCGTGACGGTCTCCACCGCCCCGGTATTCTCATCTGTCAGTTCGATCGTCATAACGCCTTTCAAAACCATAATCTCAATCCTCCCGTTGCTTAAGTGAGTGTGACCGGTCGGCAGAATGCGCCGATCCCAGTCCTTCCCGTCATAGTATCCGCATAGCTTTTCTGTACCAGTTCCATCGTCCCCACATCGACTGCCCCCGTAAAGCCCCTTGCCTGAAGACCGCTGTTAATGGAGAATAATGCCGCCGATTCCTCAATGTCGATCCTGCCGTCCCAGGCCGCCGCGGCTGCCATGGCCTGGCCGCTGATGGAAGCGATGCAGTCCCCGATCCCCACACTGCCGGAACCGTCCTCTATCCGCAGGTACACGTTGAAAGTATTGGTAATATTCGGCACGATATTTTCAATCGGGTAATACAAAGACAGGATGTGTTTCCCGCTGTGCCAGGTCTCCACCGGATGATGGAGCAGGATCTCCACGTTGTTCAGTTCAAAGGTCACATAGCAGACCGCCTTCCCGTCCTCCGTCCAGGTCACCGGCAGGCTCACATCCACGGAAATATCCGTGGTCTCTTCCCCGGCAGCGCCATCCTCAGAACCATTTTCTGTATCCGCCGCCCCGCCGCTGTCTCCTACATTTCCGGAGGGGAACGGAATCACGATAGTACCGCTGGCCTGGGTGGATTTCTCCACCGCCTGCGCTTCCACGTCCACCACTACCTGCCCGAAGAACTGGGCGTGGTTTTCCTCTTTGGAAGCGAACTCAATACTGATGATCCGAACATCCGTCTCGCCGATGGAATACTCAGAGGCATTTGTAAATGTGTGGATACCGATCTTCCCAGCTTCAATTTGGTTCAGCAGGCCGGAAATATTTTTATCGTTCTTGGACTTTGCCTGGGAAAGCCGGGGATTCTTCCCCACGCATTTCAGGCTCTGCCTGCCGCCGATCTTGACCGTAAAGGATGTCACGCAAGTAATCTGCTGGGCGTCCGCCTGCCCGCCGGAGAAGGTCAGCACATCCCCCAGGTCCAGCGCCGGATTCCCGATGGTATCCGAATCAAAGGGCACGTAATTGACTGCGGACAGAGCTGTCAAAATATTCCCGCACAGCTCCGCCCTTGTTTCTTCCAGTCCGAACTGCAGGAGGGGATTGACACCCAGGTTCATAGTCAGTCCGTCATCTTCTTCCAACGCGTAATACTCGGAAGTCTGCGTCCGCAGGTTGGTGGAACTGACCGCCGTGTACCGCGTCACAAAATCAGAAAAGCTGCTGGAAAACCGGTGCTTCTGCAGGATCTCCATCACCGGAGTTTCCCCGTACTGCCGAAACTCCAGCTTCCCTTCCCGGTTGATGCAGAAGAATCCGCCCAGCACCTGCGCTGTAAAATACAGCACATCCCGGTAGGTCTCAATGTCATTCTCCGGGTAAATGGAAAGCAGTTCCGATCCGTTGGGAAGCGCTTCGATCTCCGTCTGGCTCTGCGCCAGTTCCACCCCGCAGGCGGTACTGCACAGCTCCATCATCCCGTAAGCAGTACCGATGGTCTCAAAACCATTGAAAGCCCGGTCAAAGCGGAGCATCCTGTCATAAGCCTTCAATTCCAGCACATGGACGGTCCGATTGGCCTCGCTCACTTCAAAGATCCCCATAGGAACAGCTTCGTAAGTCCCGTCCGCCAGCCGCAGGTGGTAGGACAGTTCCACTTCCGCGTCCTCCAAAGTGTACCGGTCGATATCCAGGAACAGGCTGATCCCCATCTCCGCCGCGTACACGGCTCCCAGTTCAATCTCCGAATTGCCGCAGCACTGGGCTGTGATATAGCCGCTGCCTTTTACGATATCCTCCTGATCAAAGGAATGCACCACACCTCCTGCCGTGGTAATTTTCCCCGACCAGTAATACTTCCGGGTGTTCCCCTGCACCGCCTGCAGGAACGCCTCGCTCACCGGGTACATCGGACACCCCTCCTTCCGTTTCCAGGCATCAAAAAAGCACCAACCATTTCTGACTGATGCTCTTGACAAAATAAACTATTAAAAACTAATACTGATTATACTGAATTTGTCTGTCTAGCAAACCGAATTTATTCTATATATTTCATCTTATTGTATTTATCAATTTCACAATTAATGAATTCACTTCTTCCGGTGCATCGGTATTTGAATTATGCCCTGCATTCTTTATCCACGCTATTGGAATGCCAGTATTTTTGTGCCATGCTTTATTATATCGAATGCAGGAACCCGCATGGTCTTTTTCTCCGCATATCAGCTGCGCCGGACACTGTACTTTGTATAGAAGATCGGCCTCCATTGCTTCCGCTAATATTCTGAAACCATGACCGGATATTTGGGCATATCTTTTTTGGTCGCCATCGTAGGCCATCATAATGTCATGCATCAATTTTCTTCCATACGCAGATACAGCAACTCCCTTTGTTCCGATGTTCAATAATGACTTCCAGGGATAATATCGATATACTGGTTCCATTCTTTTCAGAAGCCACAATTCAATTCCCGTCACATATTTTCTTTGCAGAGGTGCCGAATCTATAGAAACGAATCCTTTCAATTTGTTCGGAAATAACTCCGAATATGCCTGGCCAACATAGCCGCCCATGGATTGCCCTATGATAACCGGAGCCTGAATATTTTCTAATCCGAAAATATCATCAAGCCATTTTGCTTTATCCATCAATGAAAAATCAAATTTAAATGGCCATGATTTCCCATGCCCCGGTGCATCCCACACAAATACATTATATTTTCCCTGGAAAAATTCAATTTGCTTCTCAAACAATCGATGATCTGCAGTTAAACCCGGCAGAAAAATCAATGTAATATTTCCAGAACCCTGCTCCATATTTATCCAATAATGGATCTCTCCGCATGGGGTCTTAAATATTTTTTCATTCATTACAATCACTCCGTGAAATTCCGATTTATTTTCTCAAATATACCATAGTTTTCCCCGAAAAAGAATACACTTTCAGAACTCCCTCAGCGTAAAACTCACCGTCCACAATCCCTTCCGGGACGTATCCTTCACAAGAGAAGCCTTGTACCCCTCCACATACATCTCCGCTGTCTTCACCGTCAGCGTCTCTGTATTAAAATATCCCACCGTGATCTTTTCCTGCTGCTTAAACTCTGTCAGTGTCTTCAGCCATTTTGCCGACACTGAAAACGTCACCGGGATGCTCACTACGCCTGCGCGCACTACATCCCGCTGTACCGTCCCTGCCTCCGTCTCCCCGCCGGAATCCGCCTCCACATCATCCATCTGTACTTCATAAGAATCCGGCAGGGGGAGGGCTGTGCCGTCAAAGGTCAGATACTGTATAAATGCCATCGCTTACCTCCCTCCTGACCGCAGGTTTTGTCTTGCCTGCGCCGTCACTACCAGTTCATCCAGTAAAGTGCCTCCCACATACACCGGGATCACGATGTTCCCCTGCGGGCCGGAAAAGCCTGCCAGGGCTTCCGATACCGCGGAAGAGATCCCGGAGATCAGGTCAGACATGCTCCCGCCGGAGAAAGCACCATCGGCATAGCCATATTCCATCCCGTTCACTTTTGGCGAAACCACCATATCCGAAGCCACATCCCTCACAGCCTTTTCCACCAGGTTCCGGTTCTTCTCAATACCGCCCGCCAGCCCCTTCATGAAGTCCGGCATCCAGGTCTCGTAATCCGCCAGCGGCCCCTCATCCGGAGCCGAGAAGTGCAGGAAGGAACGGATCCGGTCGGCCAGCCCGGAAACTGTGTTGATCACGCTCTGGATCATACTGGAAATCCCGTTGATCAGTCCCTGGATAAAATCTTTGCCCCACTGAAACGCCTGCCCCGGCAGCCCGGTAATAAACCGAATGGCGGAAGAAAATCCATTGCTCACAACCGAATACAGCCCGGAAAGGGCAGAGCCGATCCCGGAAACCATCCGCTGGAAAGCGGAAACCGCCGCTTCACGCAGCGCGGATGCGATATTTACCACCGTAGTCTTGATGCCGTTCCAGACAGAAGACGCCGTCTGCTTCATCGCCGACCAGATCTGAGAGGCGAACTGAGACAGGGCCGAAAGCACCATTTCCACGCCCTGCTTCAGTCCTGAAGCCGCAGAAGTCACCACCTGCCGGATTCCCGACCAGATCTGGGAAGCGGCATTTTTGATATTGTTCCAGATATTCGCCGCATCAGACGCAAGCTGTGAGAAATTTCCCGTCACCAGGTCGATCAGCAGAAGCACCGGAGCAAGGATCACATTTTTCAGCAATTCAAAGGCACCGGAGGCAATCTGGCAGATCCCCGACCAGATCCCCTGCAAGGTATTTTTCGTATTTTCCCACAGAGATGTGATGGTTGTTACCACCAGCTGTACGATGGGATTCTGCAGGATCGCATTCCAGGTATTCGTGAAAAACGCGGATACCTGGGACCACAGGCCGCTCCACCAGTCCGGGATGGCAGAAAAAAAGCCGATGAAAGTCTGGAACGCCGCCGGGATGGTCTCCGTAAAAAAGACCACCACTCCATTCCATAATTCCATCAGCTTCTGGGATACCGCCTGCCACAAATTCCCGAACCACTCCGTGATCGCTCCCCAGTTTTTCACAATGGCAATGATCCCGGAAATGGCCGCTGCCACCCCGGCGATAATCCCTATCACTGGGAGCAGGGAAATGTTCAGCGCCCCAAAGGAGACCGCCAAGGCCGCGATCACTGGTGTCAGCGCGGTAAATGCCACTAACAATGCGCCAAGGATGATGACAAAGTTCTGCACCGGCTCCGGCAGCATGCCGAACACTTCGCTCACTGCCGTGATAATGGCCACCAGGGGCGGCAGCACCACATTGGCCAGCTCCACGATCTTTTCCCCCAGGGGAACCAGCGCCTGCTGCAGCTTCCTTGTATTAGCTTCCATCTCCTGCATAGGCGTCTGTGTCTGGCTGAATAGGTTCTGGGCCGATCCGGCCACGCTGTCATAAGTCTCTCCCACAGAAGTCAGAGAAGTAATAAATTTCAGATTCCCATCCTCGGCCATGGTGCCAAAGGCCTGGGCCGCCATGTTCAGGGCTTCCTGCTGGCTGGTACAGCTGCCGATATCTGCCACAATGGAATCGATTACCTGCTTCTGGGTGGCTTCCCCGTTCTGCCATGCCAGGAACAGGGACTGGGTCTTCTGGGAATACAGGTCAATGGAATCCCCGATGGTTCCATCCGCCAGACGGGTGGTTACCTCATTGATGGCGTCATTGACCTTGTCCAGGTTGTAAGCGCCTCCCTGCAGGCCGTTCTGCAGAAGCTGGAAATACTCGGAAGCGGAATACCCTGCCTGTTCAAATTTTCCGGCGTACTCGGACAGATTGTCTCCTAACTCATTGGTCTTATCCAGGCCGTTCTGAGTACCCCGGACGATATAGTCCATGGCCTCCTGGGCGGTCAGCCCGTACTGCTTCATCAAAGAATTGACGCCCCGGAGGGTCTCATTCATGTCAATCCCGTATAATTCTTCCAGCGTCAGCGCCTGCTTCGTCAGGTTGGTCAGATCCGTATCCTCCAGATCACCCAGGTTTTTCTTAACCATGATGACCGCTTCCGCCACGGCGTCCATTCTCTGGCCCACACCGGAACCGTACACATTTTTCACAATCTCTGCGCTGGCTTCCGCCGCCTCCCCGGTCTCCCCGAAGTAGGCGTTCACCTTGGAAACCGCTGCCTCTGTCTCCGCATAAGCGGATACCGCTTTATCGCCCACATCCTGGATCTTATCCCCAACCACGGATAGTTGGTCGGCAGCTTCCATCAGGGCGGCGCCTTTGGTCGCCTGGGCAATCTCCCCAATGTCATCCGCGGCGTCCCGGGCGGCATCTCCCACGCCATTCAGGTCTTCAATCAGGTTCTGAACAGCCTGCCCGTCATCCACCGTGTCCAGGGCGGCGGTCAGCTGTTTGATATCCGCCTTTCCACCGGTGACCGCTTTCCCGATCTTCTCCACAGCGGTTTTCAGCTGATCAGAAGAAGCTGTCCCGTTCCGGATCGCCGTCACCAGACGGCTCCCCAGCACATCGGCATAATCGTCCACACTGGATCCCGTAGCCGCAACCAATTTATTCAGCCGCTCCGTATTGGCAGAAAGCCGTTCCTGCTCCGACTGCAGGCCGGAAAGATCCGCCTTATACCGGTTCAGAGTACCTCTGGTTTCCTCTACTTCCCGCTGGAATGCCATGTACTGGTCTTTCCCCAGATCGCCCCGTTCAAAGGCTTTCGCCACATCTTCCTGGGCCTGCTCCAGGGCTTCCAGTTTCTTTTCCGTATCCCCGATGGCCGACTGCAGAAGCTCCTGCTTCTGCGCCAGAAGAATGGTATTCGATGGATCCAGTTTCAAAAGGTTATTCACATCCCGAAGCTGGCTCTGGGTCTTCTTTATGGAATTGTTCACCGCGCTCAGCGACTTTTCCAGACCGCTGGTATCGCCGCCGATCTCTACCGTAATACCCTTGATCCGCCCCGCCATGTGTCACCACCTCCTGAAAATAAACATAGAAAAAGCCCGGATTTCTCCGAGCTTTTTACAAAGGATTCCTCACAATTATGCAAATATTAAATGATTTTTAAACGTATTACTCTAGTTGAATTTTTTTGATTTCATCAAGAATACTTATGTAATTGACTATCCCAATATCATTATTTTTATAATCTATCGGCATAATCAAAGAAATCAAGTCATTAAAATATTCTTCAAATTTTTCGTGATACGATAATAATAACTCCTGAATATAATTAGGATCATATGTTTCTCTTTTAAGAGGCATTTCAATATTGGGATCAAAAAGAAACTTTGATATATCTTCTTTAGAGAAACCTTTAAAATACATCATACCACGATGTTTTATGCTATTATATATGCTTCTAATGTCTCTGACTGTCTTTTCATCTCCAAAGCATATTATCAAGTCCTTTATTCTTTTTGCTTTATCTACATTTTGTGCTATTGCACAATTTAATTGTGAATGTACATTGTCTTCTGTACATAACTTTTCCATTTCCTTATATTTCTTTTGAACCAAATAAGCAAAAGAACTTGGCTGAATATAAGCCCATACCACTTGCCAACTCAAATCAAGACATATTGCATATTCCATAAGAGCATCTTTTAAAAATTTCGTCTTTATGTATAATCTACTGATCTCATTATCGGCACACAAATCTCCATAATTTTTGTAATTGGCTTGTAGTAATGAAGCTCTTGCATCACAAAATGTATGGTATACATCATTGATTTTATGCCCTGCAGCCAATACAGAAGGATCCGTTTTAATATATCTCACATATTGAGCATCCATCGGTTCGTATTCATGCCAGTTTTCAAATTTTTTATCATCTCTCAACTCTTGAATATCCATCATATTTTCTCCCCATCTCAATTTGCTCTACTCTACATTAAAAATAGGGGATATTTCTCCCTACTTAATTATAGCAAGGATGAGAACTATAAACAATCAGAACCTATCAAAATCCTCCTGCGTGGCCACTACCGCATACTTATGCTCATCGTTCCGGCTCTCCACATACATATCATTCACCATCCCGATGGTCAAAAGATCCAGATCCCGGATAGACAGCCCCAGCTGCACACACCGCAGGAGGAACAGCGGCGTTGTCATTTCCCGGTCAGTCGGACGAAGTTTTTTTTAGCCTGCACATCCGTCTGGGTGTTCAGTCCCCACAGTTCAATGATCTGGGGCAGCACCTGATAGATGGAAAAGGTGTTGAACCCGTCCAACCATTCCTCCGGCGTATCCGGGATGGACGGGTCGGCGTGCTTCGCCATCACATAGGCGATGTTCTCAAACATCTCCAAAGAGAACAGGTCCAGGTTGGAATTCTCCGGGTCGTTCTTATCGATCCCCTTTTCCAGATCCCGCAGGTCTTTATAAATATCCCGGTGAAACCGCATCCGGTAGATCCGGGGGATAGCGGCGGAGGCCTTAAAAGGAACCTCCTGCCCGTCAATCATGATATTCCGTTTCATGCTCATAAGGTCTCCCCTCCTGTCTCATCATCTGTCCCCTGCTGGCTGGACTGCTGTGTCCCGGAGGTATCCGGCGTCACCTCCGGCAGATACACCGCTGTATACCAGCCCGTATAAACGGTATCCGTGGTGCTGTCCCCGGTACGGGCCTTCACATACCCATTAGCCAGGGGCGCCGCCGTGATGGCCAGCGTTTCCGTCTG
>NZ_SPHM01000099.1:0-1608 GCF_005844125.1 Pseudoflavonifractor sp. BSD2780061688st1 E11 | reverse complement strand
GTTTCATGCTATTTTATTGCCAGAACTTATTGAATTTTCAAGGTGCATAGGCACTTATTCAAGTGCGAAGTTTGAGTTATCATTATGTCACTAAATAGTTTATACTCCAATGTTATATAGACTCCTATCATTAAAAATAAGTAAGTGCTTTTTATCTAATTAAATTTCATTCCAAACCATGCTCTTTCCCATTATCTACAAAGCAAACAATAATCCAAACAGCATTAGCTATTGGAAAACTGCTTAGAAAGTGCTTATCTGCCATTAAAACATCTCATTTTTGTTTTTCATTAATCATAGTAAAATATATTAACCATCTCGTATGCAAAAAATGGCATTACTAATTAAGAGACTTTTGGCGTCTATTGAATGTAGAAGACTTCGAATTAGATTGAGATGGTTTCCTTAAATATGTTCTATTCTGTTTTTGTAATCCTTTATTGATTTTCTCCAATTTTTTATAAGCATCACCGACTAATCGTTTTTTTTCTGCAGTTAATCCGATTCGAGAATATAAAAAAACATTCATCCATTGCTCAGAGGTAATTTTTGTATATGAATCTAACAGATTTATATTGTTATCTTTACACAGACGCCTTATTTGAGCATTTGAAAACAAAACTGCAAGTCGATCCTTTGAACTCTTTCCTTTCCCTTGTGAATAAAAATAAGCAACTAAATCTTTAAAATCCTTGTATTCTGATAAACTCAGTGTATTTTTCTTCTGTTTTAAGTGCAATAACACTGTATCCACCTTTGGAGATGGAGAAAAATCACTTCTATTAAATGTATGCATTATTTCTACATGATACTGAGCTTTTATCACTGCAGCACGTAATCCTTCATATTTTTGATAAGGAATTCCACAGTATTTTTTAGCAGCTTCTTTTTGCACAATAAGAAAAATTTCTTCTGCGGAATTATTATCTTCAGTGATTTTTTTAATGATATCTGCAGTGATTTGAAAAGGAATGTTTGAAAAAACTTTATACCTTTGCTTACTAGGCAAATGATATTTCAAAAAATCTCCGTAAACATATTCAATATTCTCAAATTTATTTTGTGAAACTAATATCCTAAATAAATTCTCGTCATATTCAATCGCTATGACATTTCCAACATATTCTGCAAGAAGATTAGTAATTATCCCCTTTCCAGGCCCAATTTCTATAACAGTATCATTTTTCTCCAATTTTGATTTAACTATTAGATTTCGAACTAAATTCTTGTTTATCAAGAAATTTTGTGAATTTTTAAGATTTTGCATAATCAAACTCCTTATATTCCAAAGTATTAATGAACAAAAAATTACTTAAAATTCTACATACACATAATACTAAAAACAAACTACCCAAACCTAATGATCATTTAATAAATAATCCTCGTCCATAATAAATTGTGGAATATCGACAAGAGATTTTTCGAAGTATAGGTTCTCAGTTCATCATCTATTTCCGAAGTATATTTCTTCTATCATCAAATTCGCATTCTCGAGTAGATAATTCTAAAAAGAATTGTATCAGCTCCTATATAAAAAAGTGTCTTCGACACTTCAGCCCCCTAGCCCCCATTCATGGGGGAATTGGGGGTTTCTTTTTATGTGTTTTT
>NZ_SPHM01000098.1:0-1685 GCF_005844125.1 Pseudoflavonifractor sp. BSD2780061688st1 E11 | reverse complement strand
GTTAGTGTATAATTATTATTGGCAAAAATAGGAATTTTTCCTAAATAAAAAGGGAAGCAGAGAAAATCCCTACTTCCCAATCATACAGTTTTTCTTTATGATGTTAGTTGCAAAATAAAACACGTAAAGGAGACTGTATGATGAAATCTATTGTAGAGGAAAAGCTGGTATCTTTCAAGACCCTGGAGCAGAAAGTTTTTGCGTATGTCTGTGAGTTGGGCAGGATGATCACCCAGGTCATTCTGGAAAACTACGATGATGAACTGGCGAAAGAAAGAGACAAAAAGTTATACAGAGACAAAGGGAAACGGGAAACTTCGATCAAAACCGTATATGGGGAAGTAACCTATTCCCGAAGAGTCTACCGGACAGAACAGGAGGACGGAAGGATTGCCCATATTTACCTTCTGGATCAGGCGATGCAGATGGAGAAGATCGGGCTGATCTCTACCAATCTTGCAGAAAAGATTGCACTGACTGTAACGGAATCCCCATATCGTGTCAGCGCAGAAGTGATCAGTGATACCTGCGGACAGACGATCAGCCATGGAGGTGTCTGGAACCTGATTCAGGAGCTGGGGGAACGAATCAGCGAAGAAGAGGACTACGCGGTAAAGCAGATGGAAGCAGACCAGGCAGAAGGAGAAAAGGCAGTCGGGATCCTTTTCGAAGAAATGGATGGCGTATGGCTAAGGATGCAGGATTCCGGACATAAGAAGGCGCCAAAACAGGAGATGAAGGTTTTCACGATGTATGAAGGATGGGACAAAGACAGTCCGAAAAGAAGCCGCCTGGTGAATAAGAAGATGTTGGCCGGAATGGAAAAAAGCAGCCGGTTCCATCAAAAACGGGAGGCGCTGATCGAAAAGATTTACGATGCAGATGAGATTGGCCGGCGGATTCTAAACGGAGATGGAGGAAGCTGGATTAAAGAGATCTATGACCCGGAAGCCCTCTTCCAGCTGGACCGGTTCCACATCTATAAGGAGATCAAAAAGAAGATCCGGGATACAGAAGCCCAGGAACAGATCAAAGAACTTCTGGAGCAGAAGAAAGTAGATGAAATGCTGGAATATATCCAGGTCTATGCCGACAGCATAGAGAGTGATGATCCGAAAGAAAAAGGGAGCAGGAATGCAAGGGAACTATACAAGTATCTGGGGAATAACCGGGAGGGATTGATCCCGTATCGGGAAAGAGGGATTGAGCTGCCTGAAGCACCGGAGGGGATCGTGTATAAGAATATGGGAGTGCAGGAGAACCAGAACTGTACGGCGATCACCATGCGGATGAAGCACCGGAGGATGAGATGGTCCGTGCATGGGGCGAATAACATGGCGAAAGCCCTGTACCGGAAAGAGAACAGGGAACTGATCGATACAATTGAACGGTATACGGATGGAGAAATATTCACCATGCAGATGGAAGAAATCGTCAAAACGCTGAGCGCGGCGAGAGCGCCAAAGAAGGATGGAAAAGGGAATCCATATGTAGAGACGATTACGCATCATATGCCGCTATTGGACGCAATGCGGACAGCATCGAGGAAAGCCCTTGCAAGAGCATTCTGTTAAAAAGAAACATAAAATGATCAGATAAAGTCCGAGCTGAATTGTCTGAAAATAAAAGAAATAAACTGATATCAAAAAAAGAAGAAAAAGTGCCAACGATTACTTGACACATAC
>NZ_SPHM01000097.1:0-1694 GCF_005844125.1 Pseudoflavonifractor sp. BSD2780061688st1 E11 | reverse complement strand
GCTGAAGTGAAAAGTTTAATTCCACTTTGAAATTAGGAAATATGAAAGTAGCAATTACTCTTACAAAAGAAGAGAATTGCTACTTTTTTTATGCTATAAAGTAGAATTCAGTGTTACAATAAAAACAGAAACAACAGGTTTACCGCCGTTTCCTCCTCTTTTTTTGCATGACAAAAAAGCGGATTTCGGTCGTGGTTTTTAAGGTGTAGGACTAAAATCCACTTGGAATTGGTCAGTATGGGAAGGGGATGACAGCCGCCTGTTGTTTTTTTTACTTCTTTTTTAACAGGTACGGTTTTAAAACTACATGATCCCTTGGAATTGGCTGAATTCCAAAGTCATACAGCTTTTCATAAAGATCATGGTACAGAAAATCAGTCAGTTCCAGGGGAGTTTTGCCTCCCAGAACTTCTACAGGTGCAGAATTCACATGGCACAGAGCGAGGTTCAATGCTGTCTGGTCGGTTAAGCCGAGTGCTCTTAAATCTGTTCCTTTCGGGAGGATATATCGGAGTTCAATATGTTTGTTTTCCAAAGTGCCTTTCTGACCGGACTGCATGGGATCACAATAATAGACCCGTGTTCTTCTTGTGCCATCCGTGCTGTGTTCCATCTCTTCTGCCAGCGAGAATTCGGACCCTCTGTCAGTGAGCAGGACATGGACATATTTTCGGAATACTTCCGGGCCAAGGATGGATTCCAGAAGGTCCACGCCCTGCTTCATGGCAAGAGAAGTTTTTTCTTCATGCAGGATGCCGAAAAGGATCCGTGGGCGGAGAAAGAAAAAGGTCTGAATAAAAGGGCCGTCAGAAACGTTGTTATAAATGGTGTCCATCTGTGTAACAAAAACTTCCGGATGTTCAGAAACGTATTCTTGATAGTTTTTGTAGAAACGTCCCTGAAGATAGTGTCTGTCGATTCTCTTTTTGAAGCCTTTGGAGAGCTTTTTGGGAATCTTTCGGGATACCTGACGTCGGAGATCCAACACGGAGATATCAGAAATTTCTCGAAAGACGCCTCCTTCAATATAATTGTAAAGGGTCTTTTCGCAGATACCGAGTTCCGGATGGCTGGCTACAATGCGGTAGGGAGAGTGCCCTTGTTTTAGAAGGGGAGCAATGATAGCAGCAAGTTTTTTTGCTTCCTGAACAGTCAGGTTTACACCCTGGCGGGAATCGATGAGAGTGGTACGGTAGTCACGGTGGGCATCCTCCGGGCAGTACTGATATTTGTTGAAACGGCAGCGTGGCCAGTCAGAGCATCCATTGCAGGCACCGGGAGAACGGTCCCGTCTGGAACAGCGGAAAGGGAGATACTCCGGACAGTCGGGAGTACAATGCCGGCCAAAGACACAGGAGCGATAGTTTGCGCATTCAAGAGGAAGCCTGCACTTATGAGTAAGCTTTCGGTGGAGTTTGATTTCTTTTCCGACGGTAGATTTATCCTTTCCGATGATTCGGGCGATGGCGGATTTAGAAGAGCCATTGGTAATGCCGGTAAGAATGATGCGACGTTCCTCCAAAGTTAAATGGGAAAAAGCATTTGATAATGTCATAGGGAAACACCAGCCTTTCCAGCGACTGTCAACCAAGACCAGTGTAAGACAAACTGCAACAGGAATGGAAGTAGAAATAAGCGTAAGACTAAAATCCACTTTAGCCCATTTAAAGTGGAAATAAACTTTTCAGTTCAGT
>NZ_SPHM01000096.1:0-1705 GCF_005844125.1 Pseudoflavonifractor sp. BSD2780061688st1 E11 | reverse complement strand
TAGGCGTTTGCGAAACGCCACAAGCCGCATAAATACGGCATTTTTTGCTTTTAAAAACAAATAACTCCTCACCTGATATGGTATAATAGAGTTGCACAAAACTATAAACCACCATCCAAGAAAGGAGTTATTCTGATACTATGATACCATATAAACAGCTTTCTCTGGCAGATATTTTTTCAGATTGCCAAGAAAAATTTGAAACTGACAAACCTGCGTTTCTTTCTCTATTAGAAACCCATATCGACATTGATGAAATTATTCCGATTTCTTTCAGAAATCATTTTTATGCATCAACGGGCAGAACCCGTAAATACCCTTTGCATGCTCTCCTGTGGGCATTGATCATCCAGCGTATTTTCTCTATCCCTACAGACCAGCTTCTCCTGACTTTTCTCGCTTACTCGAAGCCACTCCGTGAGTTCTGTGGGTTTAAAAAAGTCCCGGACGCTTCCAAAATCACTCGCTTTAAACAGGACTTTTCAGATGACCTGCAGTTTATCTTTGATCATCTTGTTGATATTACAGAGCCCATCTGCCAGGCTATTGATCCTGCAAAAGCAGATTTAACCATCTTCGATTCTTCCGGTATTGAAGCTTTTGTCACCGAAAATAATCCGAAGTACGCTAACAGAATCATTCGGCAGGTTAAGGCCTATGCGAAAGCTCAGGGCTTTAATCAATCTTATGATCCCTATAAGGTTGCCTACGGCTCCATGCCGTCCCATGCTTCTGCTAATCCTGAAATTAAGCAGCTGTATATCAATGGGCATTTTTGCTATGTCTTCAAATTTGGCATTGTCACCAATGGGCTGGGCATTATCCGTCATATCTCTTTCTACAACAAAGACTTTATGGCGTCCCATCCTGATATTGTTGTCGAAAAGAAATCGGACTCCCCTGATGAGGATAAGTGTGTTCATGATTCCAAACTTTTGATCCCGACACTCAAAGACTTCTTTTCAAAGCATCCACTGATCAATCCCAAAACCTTCCTCGGAGATGCCGCTTTCGATACCGCTCAGCTTTATAAGAGCCTTCTTACCGGTGATACTTTTGGTAAGGACAGGCATTTCCAGAAAGCATATATTCCACTCAATGCAAGAGCAGGTCTTGAAAATCAGGATTATACTATCAATGAAGACGGGATCCCTTGTTGTCCTCATGATCCTTCCCTCCCAATGAAGTACGAATGCACTTCTAAACTAAGAAGCGGTGTTACCAGATTCAAGTTTGTCTGCCCCAAAATGAGATGGGCTTACGAGAAATCCACCCAAAAATCTTACAGACAATGCTGCTGTGAAAATCCTTGTACCACTTCCAGATGCGGGCGTATGGTTTATGTCTATCCGGAAAAGGATCTGCGGGCTTATCCCGGAACGATCCGCGGAACCGAAGAATGGGATAACACCTATAAAATAAGGACTGTTGTTGAAAGAGATATCAACCACATCAAAGATCATCTCTGTCTAGCAGGCCGTCGGACACAAAACGAGAAGACTTTACATGCTGATCTGATCCTTGCCGGTATCACTCAGCTGATTACTGTTGTTCTCGCCGATAAAATCAAACATCATGAATACATTCGAAGCTTAAAGCCACTCATAGCATAGGACTTACCACTTTCATAAAGCAGATAGCTTATTAAAGTGCGCCTAAAATATCCGGTTATCCACTTTTCATTCCAAAACTCCTTCCCTGTACG
>NZ_SPHM01000095.1:0-1709 GCF_005844125.1 Pseudoflavonifractor sp. BSD2780061688st1 E11 | reverse complement strand
GGTTAATTGAAAAATTAATTGCAACATAGGTTGTTGCAGTTAGAATTACAAGGCATATGGGCCATGAAGTTGCAGTTGTAACTTCATGGTTTCTTTTTGCCTTTTTTCCAGTATACTATCCTTGTCCTGTCTTCGGATTGGAGGTAACCATGAGTAATAAACACCTTACATATGATGACAGGCTTACTATCCAGGCAGGTCTGCAGCAGGGATTGAAGATCGCACAGATCGCCAAAAACATTGGAAAGGATCGGTCTACTGTTGGCAGAGAGATCAAAGCACACAGGAGACTGGTCTCCACTTCCAAAGGTAACAACTGTGCCCATCATCGTACCTGTACCAGAATCCCGAACTGTCGTTCAGGCTGTTTTCGTGGAAAGAAACAGTGCCAGACAGCATGTGGACGATGCCAGGAAGGATGCCCTGATTATCAGGAAGAATTCTGTACAGACTATGAAAAGTCACCGTTTGTATGTAATGCCTGTGACCACCGGCTTCGCTGCCGTCTGCGCAGGATGCTCTATGATGCCAAGTATGCTCAGCAGCAGTATGAACAGATGCTCTCGGAGTCCCGGAAAGGAATCTCCCTCACAGAGCAGGAATTAAATCGGATCAATGATACGATTACACCGCTGCTAAAAAAAGGACAGTCACTTCCTGTTATCTGTGAACATTACAGAGATGAGCTGCCAGTATCGGACCGGACAATCTATTCCTATATTGACGCAGGTCTTCTGGATGCCAGAAATATAGACCTGAGAAGGAAACTACGCAGGCCGGAACGTAAAAAGAGCGGTCCGGTTCTCAGGGTAGATCGAAAATGCCATATCGGACGCAGCTATGAAGAATGCGAAGAATATATGCGCCAGAATCCAGATGCCATAGTCAGCCAGATGGACAGTGTGGTTATACACAAAGGCGGCCAGACACTGCTGACAATCTTGTTTACCAACTGTGACGTACAGCTCATGTTCCTAAGAGAGCGCAACACAGCGGGATCAGTAACAGAAATATTCTGCCGGCTGAGGGAAGCACTTGGAGATGAGAAGTTCCGGATGCTTTTTCAGGTTATTATTACCGATCGGGGAAGCGAATTCAGCGATCCTGAAAAAATCGAAGCAGATATGGAGACCGGAGAGATCCAGTGCCGCGTATTCTATTGTGACCCGATGAATACAAATCAGAAGAGCAACTGTGAACGGAACCATGAATTGATCCGTTATATCATACCTAAAAATCATGCAAAGGATGAATATACGGAAGAAGAGATCAGGGAAATGATGAACCACATCAATTCCTATCCGCGAAAAAAGTGGAACGGACAGGCTCCTATAGATCTTTTTATCAAGATCTACGGCCAGGAGACTGCGAACCTCCTGGGCCTTGAAAAGATCCCATCCGATTCCATAACCCTTACACCGGCTTTGTTTAAGAAGTAAACCGGAATTTTAGAGAAGACAGGACACGGTAAAAAAGGTAACACAAACAGGGTGCATTTACAACTTCTGCGAAAAGTAAAAAATGCAGTCTGTGTTTTGTCATGTCTTCCTTTAAGAAATTTTACAAGGAAAATCGAAAAAAGGCAATCCAAAGCCAGAAAAACAGCTTAAAACTGTTGCAATTACTCATGATATTATGCAGTTACAACTTCATAAAGTTTTCAATGTGCAGTTACAACTTCAATGTTGCAGTAAGGATTTCAATTAACC
>NZ_SPHM01000094.1:0-1726 GCF_005844125.1 Pseudoflavonifractor sp. BSD2780061688st1 E11 | reverse complement strand
ATCAGGTGAGGAGTTATTTGTTTTTAAAAGCAAAAAATGCCGTATTTATGCGGCTTGTGGCGTTTCGCAAACGCCTATAAAAGAGTAGTATTTATAGACCGCTCTCCAGCGGTATGCTACACTGTATGGGATGCTGTGGATTGGTGAACACCTCCTACCGCAAAGACGGTTTGACGAAGGCTCCAACCACAGCTTCTTTGTTGAAATGTTAATCAGTTAGATACCGCCAGACGGTTTATTTAGAACGAGGTTACAAGAGCAAAGAAGTCTGTGGTCCTAAGCAGCATTGAATAATATAACGGAGGTATAAAATGGTCTGTGTCGGAATTGATGTTGCCAAAGATAAGCATGACTGTTGCATTCTCGATTCGGAAGGAACGACCCTTGTCGATTGCTTTACCATTCCCAACAACATGGATGGTTTCAAAAGTCTGCTACAAACAATCCAAGACTGTTCTCAAAAATCAGACAAAATAAAAGTAGGGCTTGAGGCTACCGGACATTATAGCTACAACATCCTTGGGTTTCTTCTTGACAATGATCTGCCCGTCTATGTCATGAATCCCTTGCATACCAACCTGTATCGAAAGAGCCTCAGTCTTCGCAAAACTAAAACCGATCGTGTGGATGCAAAAACGATTGCAACTATGCTGTTGTCCGATGTAGACCTCAAGTCCTACACAGATACAGCATATCACAACGAAGAACTAAAGTCACTCACGAGATACCGATTTGATAAAGTTCAGGAACGCGCTAAACTAAAGCAGTCGGTGTCCAGATTGGTTACAATCCTGTTTCCGGAATTGGAACAGCTTGTTTCGTCTATCCATGGCACTTCAATCTACGCACTTCTCAGTGAGTATCCCGGTGCAAAGCAGATTTCAGAAGCTCATCTGACCAGATTAGCTAATATTCTCGTGAAAACATCCAGAGGCCATTACCGAAAAGATAAAGCTACTCATATCCGAGATGCAGCCAGAACATCCATTGGTTCTGTTATGCCTGCTAAGTCTTTGGAATTAAAGCACACCATTAAGCTCATTCAAGAACTTACCTCCGAAATCAATGAAATTGAAGATGCCATTCGGAAAATCATGGATGAATTGAAACCGCCGATCCTTTCGATTCCCGGAATGGGATTTCATTCTGCTGCGATGATTCTTGCAGAGGTAGGGGATTTTTCGAATTTTAACTCTCCTGACAAAGTTTTGGCTTATGCTGGATGTTCTCCCTCCACATACCAGTCAGGAAAACTCACAAACTGCTATGCACACATGGAAAAGCGTGGCTCTCGTTATCTTCGATACGCTCTTTACACTGCAACCAAATACGTCTGCTACTGGAATCCTGTTTTTACTGAATACCTTACCAAAAAGCAAGCTGAAGGCAAGCACTACAATGTTGCCCTATCTCATGCCACAAAGAAACTCGTACGACTGATTTACGCTTTGCAGAAGTCCGGTAAAGCATATCTTGCCGTCACTTGATTTTCTCCAGAGCCTGAGTTAAACCTAAGAACAACTTAGCTGGCGCAGCGAACCCTTGACAAACCGAAGCATTCAAATGCTATTCTGTTTTTGCGAGGGTTGGCTGGGCTTGCTTTGCTGTTCTCTCCGTCACCCTCGCTACTCCAAGGCCAGCATTTGAATTGGTGCTAGAATATAAATAGTGCAAGTCAAAATGAGAAAATTCCAAATAGACAATACATGATACAATAGAAGTATCG
>NZ_SPHM01000092.1:0-1848 GCF_005844125.1 Pseudoflavonifractor sp. BSD2780061688st1 E11 | reverse complement strand
TATGATATTGGGGTCAAAAGCCTGTCTATAGCACCTTGAAAAGTTCATATATTTTGTAGTAAATACAAGCCGAAATGCTTCTCTTGCTGTATAATAGAGCTATCCTAGAAAAGAAGGTAATCTTTATGTCATTCAAAGAAAATTCTTACCAGCAAATATCATTTACAGATAGTTTTTCCGGCTTAACCGCCAGGGAACAGAAAGCACTGGAAAAATCCTGGGCAAAAGTTTTTGCTGATGAAATATTCCCTGCCATTGATGAAAAGCGCTTTTCTGTCTTATACAGTAATAATGCATCCAGACCGAATACTCCGGTAAATGTAATCGTTGGTGCACTCATTATCAAAGAGCTTTTTGATTATTCGGATGATGAAATGGTTGAAAATCTTATGTTGGATTTCCGGCTCCAGTATGCCCTGCACACAACGAGTTTCGAAGAGCAGCCGCTGAGCGACAAGACACTGAGCCGTTTCCGCAGGCGGTGCTATGATTACGAAACACTTCATAACAAGGATCTTTACCATGACTGCGTAAATGACCTGAGTGCTTCCATTGCCAAACTGATGAGGATCAGCGGGAAGATCCGGCGTATGGATTCCATGATGATCGAATCCAACATCCGTAAACTCAGCCGGATGGAACTGATCTATACTTGTATTTCAAAGCTGGCAGTTTCTATGAATAAGGCAAATGATTCTGCTCTGCCGGAGGATCTGAAGCACTACACAGATCCGAATGATTTCAACAGAGTGATCTATCACCAGAGAAGTACGGATGCAGAGGAACGATTAAAGCAGCTTCTTGCGGATGCCGATAAACTTCTCACCTTATGTGAGTCTGAGTATCAGGATTCAACAGAGTATGATCTGTTTGTCAGATGCCTGTCTGAACAGACAGTTGTTGAAAATGGAACTCGCAGACTCCGCACAAAAGAAGACGGCGGTATGAACTCATCCATGATGCAGAATCCTTCTGATCCGGAGGCTACATTCCGGAGCAAAGCCGGAAAAGAGCATCGGGGATATACAGCCAACCTTGAGGAATCCGTAGGTAAGAATGGTTCCGTTGTAACGGATTATCAATATGACCAGAACAATCACAGTGACAGCCAGTTTCTCCAGGAACATCTTGAGCAGATGGAGAAACAGGAAGAGCGGACAGTCATAATTACGGATGGCGCATACAGCGGGACAGAAAACACGCAGCTCGCATCGGAGAAGAATGTAGAACTGATCACTACAAGCCTGACGGGGAAATTCGCCCCGGATATCCTTGCTGATTTTGAATTCAACGAAGAAGGAACAAAAGTTCTCCGGTGTCCGGCAGGTTATGCGCCGAAAAGCTGCTCCTATATGAAGCAGAGCAGGCAGTGCGCCGTTTCCTTTCTGCATGAGCAGTGTGCCAACTGCCCGTACCAGGACCAATGTAAACCGAAGATCTTTAAGCGGGTTGCCAAAATAGTAACATCCAAAGCGGCACATGAACGTGCGAAGATCCAGCGGGACATGAGCAGTGAAGAATTTAAAAACTACGCAAGACTCCGTAATGGAGTAGAGACTGTACCGTCAAATATCCGCAGGAATTACCATCTGGAAAAGATGCCTCGTGGAAAACAGCGTGGCAAGTTCTTTTTCGGTTCGAAGATAGCGGCACTAAATTTCCGAAAGCTCTTCAATTATGTGAAGGGTCTGGGAAACTATGCTCAAAATCCGGTACTTGCATAAAACAAGGAGGGAAATACCCGGCATATATGCCAGAAATCCCAGCATAATACTACAAAATATGAATTTTTCAAGGTACTATAGGTACAGGGCACAACTAATTATATAGTTTCGACCCCAACATCAT
>NZ_SPHM01000091.1:0-1865 GCF_005844125.1 Pseudoflavonifractor sp. BSD2780061688st1 E11 | reverse complement strand
GTAAAAAAATACAACCCAAAGGCTGTATTTTCAATATATTTTTCAGTTGTTAGAATGGAGAAAGTGGCAAAGTCGGGAGGTACTTTTAAAAAGATAAGAACCTGCGAGCTTTAATGCAATATGCTGGGATGTTCAAGGTGGAAAAAATTTTACGACAGTATTTGGAGGTACTTTTATGATAAAAACAGCAAGGCAGCTTAAAGATTTAATACGAAACCTTTCCAGAGAAAAATCCGCAGATGCTCAGATTTTAATGAGGAACTACATGATGGAGCGTTTTTTGGAGCGTATTTCTCTTTCTGAGTATCGTGATAAGTTTATCTTAAAGGGTGGTATGTTGGTAGCGGCTATGGTTGGATTGGATGCCCGCTCTACGATGGATTTGGATGCAACCATAAAAGGAGCTAATGTTAATGTGGAGGATATTGAGAATCTAATTTCATCAATCGTAACTGTTCCGATTGATGATGGTGTTAAATTTCAGCTGAAAAGTATTTCGGAGATTATGGATGAAGCAGAGTATCCGGGGATTCGTGTCAGCATGAGTACAACATTCGATGGTGTAGTGACCCCTTTGAAAATTGATATTTCTACGGGAGATGCAATCACTCCAAGAGAGGTTCGGTATTCATTCAAACTTATGCTGGAAGATCGCTCCATTGATATTTGGGCTTATAATTTAGAAACTGTGCTGGCAGAAAAACTGGAAACCATTATTACTAGAACCACAACCAATACCCGCATGAGAGATTTCTACGATATTTACATTTTAGAACAGCTGCATGGAACCACGCTGAACCCGAAAATTTTACATGATGCGCTTCTGGCAACTGCTCATAAACGGGGATCGGAGAAGTATCTTAACCAGGCTGAAGAAGTTTTTGACGAAGTGGAAAATGATTCGGTTATGCAAAAACTTTGGGAGGCATACCGTAAAAAGTTTTCTTATGCTTCTGATTTGGAATGGGATGTGATTATGAAAGCAATTCGCAGGTTATATGTTCTTTGCGAGAAGGGCATCAGCTTATGAAAAAGCATGGACACTATTGTAAAGTTTGTGGTGAATACAAAGCCAACGAAAAATTTTCAGGCAAAGGTCATGCATCCCACATTTGTAAATCCTGTGCTTCGCTACCAGCAGAAAAGCAGGCTGAACTGATGACACTGAATCGTCTTTTGAATCTTCCATGGAGGCTATCGAAAGAGCAGTTGTCCTGGCTGAAAAATCGACTAAAGGATAGGCGGCCTGATGTCCGTGCATTGGCGCAAGAGCAATATGAAATGAGATTTCCACCAAGACACTTAGAAGATGATGAGTTCAATTTTTTCGATGAAGAAAGTTTTATAGAATAGTGAAAGCGGTCTGCTATGGCAGGCCGTTTTCTTTTCGGGAAGGAGGTCTGACCTATGGCAACCACAAGAATCATGCCGCTTCATGTCGGCAAGGGCCGCACAGAAAGTCGGGCGATCAGTGACATCATCGACTATGTGGCCAATCCCAAAAAAACAGATAATGGCAGGCTCATTACCGGCTATGCGTGTGACAACAGGACTGCGGATGCAGAGTTCCTTCTGGCAAAGCGGCAGTACCTTGCCGCGACCGGACGAGTGCGAGGTGCGGATGATGTGATCGCCTATCATGTGCGCCAGTCGTTCCGCCCCGGTGAGATCACACCGGAGGAAGCCAATCGGCTGGGTGTGGAATTTGCCAAGCGATTCACCAAGGGCAATCATGCCTTTGTGGTCTGCACCCACATAGACAAGTCGCACATTCACAATCACATTATCTGTGCGCCCATAAGGGGCAGAGTAAATCCGCTTAGCAAGCGGCAGGCGTGAGGTTTCATGCCTGTGGTCAACGGCTA
>NZ_SPHM01000090.1:0-1879 GCF_005844125.1 Pseudoflavonifractor sp. BSD2780061688st1 E11 | reverse complement strand
AAAAACACATAAAAAGAAACCCCCAATTCCCCCATGAATGGGGGCTAGGGGGCTGAAGTGTCGAAGACACTTTTTTATATGCGCAGAGGATGGTATCTTTTATATTTCTTTGAAAAAATACAGAATAAGGTCTTCTCAAAAATGGTCAACTATATATAATAAAAATTAACCAAGTTGGTCAAAAGGAGGATTCATGAACGAAAAGTTTTATAGTCTGCCAAAGGAAAAGCAACAGGCAATTATCAATGCCGGCTATCGGGTATTCTCACAGAACAGTTATAAAAAGAGTCCGATGCAGGAGGTCGCTGATGCAGCAGGAATCAGTAAGTCGCTTCTTTTTCACTATTTTCAAAATAAGAAAAAATTTTATATGTTTCTCTGGACGACCTGCGGCAGAATTTCTATTTCTACAATGACGGCTTATGGATGTTATGACCGCAGAGATCTGTTTGAAATGATGGAACGGGGATTGAGGGCAAAAATGCATATTATGAAAAAATATCCCTTTATGGGGAACTTTGTGATCCGTGCCTTTTATGAAACCGATCCTTCTATTCAAACGGAAATCGAGAAGAGCTATGCCAGATTGATTTCTATGAAAGCTGCCCCGTCGTGGGCTAATTTGGAGCCGGATCAGTTTGTTGAGGGCGTGGAGCCTGAGAGAATTCTCAGGGAAATGTATCTTGTCTCAGAGGGATATCTGTGGGAACTACAGAAGAATGGT
Source organism: Pseudoflavonifractor sp. BSD2780061688st1 E11 (assembly GCF_005844125.1). Classification (NCBI taxonomy): domain Bacteria; kingdom Bacillati; phylum Bacillota; class Clostridia; order Eubacteriales; family Oscillospiraceae; genus Pseudoflavonifractor; species Pseudoflavonifractor sp. BSD2780061688st1 E11. The sequence continues at coordinate 1,155 of NZ_SPHM01000090.1, read as the reverse complement.
TCTCTGCAGACAGAAGAGGACATCGAAAAAATAGAAGCGGACTTCCGGGAAATGATTGCATTCTGGAAAAAGATATATCTGAGAAAGAAGGGTTAAATGATGAACGCAATACGAACAGAGGGGCTTACGAAATATTATGGAAGGTCCCGGGGAATTGTTGATCTTGATCTGGAGGTATGTGAGGGTGAATTCTTTGGATTTATTGGTCCAAATGGAGCCGGAAAAAGTACGACGATCCGTATTCTGATGGGATTGATACAGAAAACTCATGGCAGCGCATGGGTACTGGAAAAGGATATTTCCAAAGAAAAAGAACAGATTCTGTCTGAGATCGGTTATCTTCCCTCAGAAGCGGTTTTCTATCCAGATATGCGAGGCCGGGATCTGATCCGCCTTTCGGCGGAGCTGCACCGGAAAGACTGCCGGAAAGTATCCGCTGATCTGTGCGAGCGTCTGCAGCTGGATCCTTCTCGCCGGATCGGCGAGCTTTCGTTTGGAAACAGGAAGAAACTGGCTGTTATCTGTGCCCTGCAGCATGATCCAAGACTCTGCATTCTGGATGAACCAACCGGAGGGCTGGATCCTCTGATGCAGCGGGAATTCTTTGAAATACTGAAGGAAAGAAACAAGAAGGGCATGACAGTATTCCTTTCCTCACATATCCTCTCCGAAGTCCAGCGCTTTTGCGGCCGGGCTGCGATTATACGGGAGGGCAGAATTATAGCTTCCGGAAGTGTAGAGGAACTGGCACGTACAAACGCAAAACGGATTTCTGTCCGGGGAAATTTTGACCCTTCCGGTCTGCCGGATGTACGGGATCTGCAGAAGGCTGATGACTCCACCAGTTTTCTGTACGGTGGTGATATCAATCTGCTTCTGGACAGACTTAGCCGGCAGCGAATTATGGATCTTAGCATATCCGAACCGGATCTGGAAGAGATTTTTCTTCATTATTATACGGAAGGAGAGGAACAGGTATGACAATCTTCAGACATGAACTGCGTCAGGGCCGGACAGCTCTGATTATATGGACTGTATCCATCGCATTTCTTTTTGCGGTATGTGTTTTTTTATTTCCTGAGTATTCCGGGGCATTTTCCATCACCAGTCCGGCGTTAGGAAATCACTATTCCGGATAAGCGGAAATCACTGTTC